>JBJTHM010000091.1:0-2511 GCA_046094465.1 Rhodoluna sp.
TGCACCGGCTCGCCACGGATCACAGCGGAGAGAGAGGTGAGGCGCTGTTGGCCGTCAAGCAGCAGTTGGGTTTTGGCATAGGGATTGACATGCTGACCCACAGCAAAGGCCTGTTCAGGCACGGGCTCGTCTGTTTCCCAGATCAGAATGGCACCGGAGGGATAGCCGCGATAGAGAGAATCAAGTAGATCGCGCACTCGGGTGGAACGCCAGACGTATCGGCGTTGCATTTCAGGCAGCCGCAATTCACCGCGTTCAATCTTGCAGACAAGCTCTTCGACAGTGGCCTCGGCTTTTGCCATATATCAGACAGTCACGGTGGAAGTGGATTGACTTTGCTGTTCAAGCTTATCGAGCCAATTCAACCAGTATTTGCTGGCTTCGCTTGGGCTGATTAATGTTGCTGCATCGGGAATTTCTCCATCAACAGCCGCCTTGGCAATATCCCGTTTGGATTCAATCCGATCTAGCTTGGATCGGCACCAGCTCCAGCGCTCGCCATTAGGGAGAGAGATCTCAGTCATCGGTAGATAGACGTTGACGGATTCAAACTCAGTCCCATCCCGATCAAGGCGTCCAATGGTTTGCTCAAATTCTGTGGAGGTCCAGGGCAGCTGGAAGAAGATGGCACGGTTGCAGACCGACTGAAGCCCATCTACGCCTGTTCCTGCACATTGCACGGAGGCCACAAGTACCTCTGTGTTTCCCCGGATGAACTCATCCAATGAATCTCGGAAACCCTCTTCCTGTGCTTCTTTTTCATCGCCCGTGAAAACACTGAAGCTGTAGTTATTTGAACTGAGCCAATTGGCAATCGGCCTCAGGGTATTTTTGATGTAAGTCACAAAGATGACGGTTTTTACCCCTCTTTCAAGGCTGTGCTTCAGGGAATTCATCTTGGGGGTAACCAAGAGCTGTTCGATGTCATGATACGTGCCGTGCTTCGTGGCCCAAACGATTTGCGGGAGGAGCGATGTGGCGTCAATTTCCTGGTGAATCAGTTTGGTACGAGAGAGTTGGCCAGGATTCATGCGGATACCATGCACCACAAAGTGCTGATAGAGGTTCATGCAGGAGTTGAGGTCGACGGTTTCATGCACATCCTCAATAGATTCCTGGCGGATTAACTCCAGAAGAGAACGACCCTCGTATAGGTTGTTGATGACGGGAGTTGCGGACAGGCCGAGAACACGCAATTCAGTGTTGATGTTCGACGAGATCCGGATGAACTCGTTCATCAACTTGCGGCGCTGGCTGGATTTGTCTGATGATCGACGCTTCGATTGGTGAATTTCATCGATCACAATCATGTCTGCCTGGTAATTCACGCAGAAGCCAAGAAGCTGCTGTGCAAACCGATCCTGAAAGCGTTCGTGGTTGACGATTACAACGTTGACGCCATCAACTACATTATCCAACTCCCATCCATCTGGCTTGATCATCAGATTGGCGGATGGGAAGGCAGAGTTGAAGGCTCGCCTCCAACTCTCGATGACGCCGTTGGGGCAGGAGATCAGCAAGCGACGGCAACCGCAGATCTGTGCTGCATAAATAGCTGATAACGTTTTTCCAGTTCCGGTGCCGCTGAGATTAAGCAACCTGAAATCTCGCTTGAGCCTGAACGCAACGAGCCTCTGCATCAATTTGGGATCTCGCGCTGTTCCTTTAAGATCGCAGAAAGCATAATTATCAGGAATCGGAAGAGCCCGTGCACCTTCATATTCCTCGATGAAGGCTTGCTGAACCTCTTGGCTGTAGGAATCGGCCACGGCTGGAAAGGCCCTGAGCTTGCTAATTAGGGTGACTTCATCCTGGAAGCAGGCATCCCATAGCTTGGCTGCAGCCTTGGCCTTAAGAAAATCAACCTTGTCCATGTCGCTAGCTGAGTTATCAACAATATCGGCCGCTTTGTCGAGAGCCTTGAGAATCTTGACGGGCTCAAGGGCTGGCAGATCGGATGCTTGAATTTCGCTCTGGCCCTCTTGCTGGGGAAACTCTTCCATGAGTTTCTTGGAGCGCCGCTCCAATAGCTTTTGCTCTTTGTCCTCGATTGTTGCTTCTGCCTTGAGCTCGGCACCAAGCTCCAGCAAATCGTCAATGGAGGCAACCTGATTGTTATCAGCCCAGCAGCGTAGATCGCTTTTGTCAACCACGCCGGATTGAATGGCATCAACGAGCGCATCAAAGGTGCGGCTGAACTTCTCCTTTTCGCCACGATTAATTCCCTGCGCTTGGAAAAGAACGAATAACTCTGACGGCGAGAGGCTATCGAGATGATCGCCTAGATCACGCACAAAAGCCTTGATGTAACTCAGGGTCACGCTCTTCTGTGATTCACCGCTGATGAAGCGCTTGTTGAAGCGCAGCGCCACCTCGCTCCAATGGAGCGTACCCATTTTTGTAAGCGCTGCAATTGCGGAGTGGGGTTTCTTGTCCTGATACTCAGCGAGATTGGTCGCGGTAAAGAACTCTAATATGTCTCCATAGCTCGGCATCACATCGGCTTCTGGC
>JBJTHM010000092.1:0-27650 GCA_046094465.1 Rhodoluna sp.
AGGTAACACCCATAGCTATAACTGCGACTGATAAAACAGCGACAATTGCCATGGCAACCGGCATAATAAGTTTCTTCACTCTTTGAATCACTCCTAGATTATTTCTGGCGGAAAACCGCCTGGGTTCTAGTTTCTCATGAAATTAGGGGCTCTGGGGACTTTGTTTGAGATGAATTAGTCGTCTGAAGATTGGCTGAAAGGCCCATTTATAGACCTTTCAGGCTGGCTATTGCCGCTCAAGGCTAATCCAGCATCTGGGTGGCGGCTAGTTCCTTGTATAGCGGGGTGCTTCGAAGCAGTTGCTTGTGAGTGCCGCTACCGATGACTTTGCCAGACTCAACCACGATGATCTGGTCACTGTCAACCACGGTCGAAAGCCGGTGAGCAATGACAATCATGGTCCTATTCTTGGCAACGGCATCTATTGCTTCTCGCATGCGCTGCTCATTCAATCCATCAAGGCTTGAAGTTGACTCGTCCAGGAGCAAGATCGGTGGAGCAGCCAAGAGCGTTCTGGCTATGGCTAATCTTTGACGTTCACCACCCGAGAGCATTATTCCTTGTTCTCCAACTTCTGCATCCAGTCCTCGCTTGTCTCGCTTTAGCACCGAGTAGAGGTTGACTTCCTTGAGCACTCGAATGAGTTCTTTGTCGGTAGCGTCTGGAGAGCCAATTAGCAGGTTCTCCTTTATCGAGCCTGCCAATACAGGCGCATCCTGCTCGACATAGCCGATTTGCCCACGCAGATCTAAACGGCTCAAACCCTGAACGGATTGTCCATCTAAAAAGATCTCCCCTCCGGTCGGTTCATAGAATCGTTCCATCAAACTGAAGATGGTTGATTTTCCAGCACCAGAGGGGCCGACAATCGCCACTCGGCTACCACGCTTAATCTTGAATGAGACGCCCTTGAGAACTTCTTTGGGTTCGGTGGTGATGACCTCACCTGACTCAGTGGTTTCAGTTCGAGCAGGATAACTGAATTTAATTTTCCGGAATTCTATAGCGGTATCGTTGATTGCCTTGCGTCTTGAAACTTGAGCTCGCTCAACGTCGCTGTCCTCAAGTGGTAAGTCAAGAATTTCCTGAATTCTGGCAAGCGCTCCGAGTGCAGACTGAACCGAAGAGTAAGCTCCAAAGAACTGTCCTACTGGTCTAATCATCAAAAACATCAGCAGGATAAAAGTAATTAGCGATGCAACTTCAGTTTGCCCAGTGGCCACGCGGTAACCACCGACACCAAGCACAACAACAAATGCTCCGTTGGCTGCCAGTCCACCGATTGGGGTAACCCAGGAATTTATCCTTGCAATTTTGACTCCCTGCTGGAAAGCCTCTTTGGCATCAGTTTGGATCTGCTCGGATTCACGTGTTTCAGCTCGAGCTGCCCTAATTGTTCGAACTGCAGATAGGGCTCGTTCGACAGCGGCAGACATGTTTCCGACTCTTTCTTGAGCCTTGGTAGTTGCCGAACGAATTCTCCTAGAAGTAAAACCGATTGCTGCAACAGCAACTGCAATCATGATCAAGGTTAGAACTAAGAGTAACCAGTCGATGATTGCCATCGCAATTACCGCACCCACAAAGATTAGCGCACCACCGGCTCCGTCAATCAGACCCTGGGTCAATGCGGCTCTCAGGAGCGTGGTATCTGAGCCGACTCGAGAAACTAGGTCGCCGGTTCTGCGAAGGTCATACTCTTTTATTGGTAGCCGCAAGAGCCTAGTTGAGAGTTTCTTTCTTGCAGAGAAAACTACTCCTTCTCCTGCTTTAGCCAACACAAAATACATAGCGCCACTTGTTACTGCGGACAGGATTGTAATGGCAATTAGAGCAAGTGCCACGGTTAGCACATCTTCACCTTTTTGAACGGTGCTGATTATTTGACCAACAACCAGAGGCTGAGCAAGGTTTACTGCTGCGCCAATCAGAGAGAAGATAACAGCGATGGTCAGTAAACCCCGTTGTTCTTTCATGTAGGGAACTAACTGGCTGAACTTAGCTTTAGGTCCAGTTTCTTTTGCCCCAGGCCTGCGCCTAGGTCCGCCCATCATGCTCATTTTGCTTCTTTCAGTTTGATTACTCCGGGATCTCCGAGAATCGCCTCGTTTAGTAGGTACCTAATTTCTTGCAGAGAAAGAGCCTCTGTGTATGCAGTGTTTTTATAAAACCTGCTGAAATCAATCTTACGCAGGGCAGGCAGCACTCGCGGGTCGTTCAGTTTTAGAAAAAGCTGGGTGCTGTTCGGTACTGGCTCAAACTCGGTTTTAACCTTGCCACAACCATAACCAAAAACAGTGATTGAAATATCTGCTTCCTGAGGTGAAACTTTTGTAATTAGACCGTGGTCAGTGACTTTGATTAACTCTCTAACAGTCTCTGATCTTTTCCAGATTTGGAAGCAGGTGTTCAATCTTGCTTTGCGCCAGACCATTTCGCCTGAATCATCGACATAGTCAATAGTTAGATCCTCATCATGAATCAGATGGAAATTTCTGTCTAATCGATTGATAACAGACCATTTCCGCCAGCTCCTGGGAACTATAAACGCTATGTAGTTACTGTGCTGAGCCGCTTTGTTAAAGAAAGGAATGCTCAGGGAGTTGTTTCTACCGAACGGGGGATTCGATAGGGTCAGGGCATCCGAGAGATCTAGTTCTGCAGTTAGAAAATCTGCTTTTGAAACAACTGACATCTTGGGTTCGATATCGAAACTCAGAACCTTTTTTGCCCCCAGCGCTTGAGCGGCTGAGACAAATGAACCAGTCCCGCCGGCGGGTTCCAATACGGCAATGTCTGTTATTGGGCCGATAACTTCAATGACTTTTTTGGTAAGGGTGAGGGCAATGTCCTTAGGCGTATAAAACTGTTCTTTCCCAGTTACCCTGCGATTACCGGGGCGGATGTTGCCTGTCATAGTGCCAAGAATATCACTTTGGGGCAATAGACTGAATGGCTATGCTGTTAGTGCGAACAGCCAGGATGTTTAGAAGGAACAAAGACGTGTCTAAAACAGGTAAGAGCGCTGAGGCGATGATTGTTGCCAAAGGCCTAACTAAGATTTATGGCGATTTCAAAGCGGTAGACGGAATCGACTTTACGGTCCATCGAGGTGAATCCTTCGGTCTCTTAGGCCCAAATGGTGCCGGTAAATCAACCACAATGAAGATGATCGCTTCTACCAGTCAGCGTTCCAGTGGAGAACTACTGATTCTTGGTAAAGATCCAAATAAACACGGCCCAGAAATCAGAGCTCACCTTGGAGTAGTGCCGCAGCAGGACAACCTCGACCGCGAACTCAAGGTTTGGGAGAACCTCATGGTTTACGGTCGCTACTTCGGCCTAAGCCGTAAATGGCTCAAGGGCAAAATAGAAGAACTTTTGGACTTTGCTCAGCTGGTTGAAAAGAGAAATAGCAAGGTCGAAGAACTATCTGGTGGAATGAAGCGAAGGCTAACTATTGCCAGAGGTCTTGTCAACGAACCGGAAATCCTCATGCTTGATGAACCCACCACTGGACTTGACCCCCAGGCAAGACACATTTTGTGGGACAGGCTATTTAGATTGAAAGAACTTGGTGTCACACTTGTGATTACTACTCACTACATGGATGAAGCGGAACAGCTCTGTGATCGACTGATGGTGATGGATAAAGGCAAGATTATGGCCGAGGGTTCACCTGCGGAATTGATCAAGAAATATTCCAGCAAGGAAGTCTTAGAAGTTCGATTTGGAAGTGAAAATAACGCCACTGTTGCTGAACAAATCGAGGGAATCGGGGAGCGCTTAGAGATTCTTCCAGATCGAATCTTGGTATACACAGACAACGGCGAAAAGGCCTTAGAGCAGATTGTGCACAGGGGGCTTAACCCAGTCACCTCTTTAGTTAGAAGATCATCCCTGGAGGATGTATTCCTAAGACTTACCGGAAGAAGCTTGGTCGACTAATGTCAATCCAGGTTAGAGAAGAACCCAAGATGAGTTGGTCTGGGGCCAAGAACTTAGTCAACCCGCAGATAAGTATTCAGCGTGGGGCACTTTACGTTGCCGAAAATCGCATTATGAATATGCTCAAATGGTGGAAGGCCATCATCGCTTTTGGCCTTGGTAACCCGACACTGTATTTGCTCTCCATCGGAATTGGAATGGGGGCTCTCGTAGACAGTTCCCTGGGGCCAAACGGTATCGATGGGGTTAGCTACCTTACGTTTTTAGCGCCCGCACTTCTTGCCACTGCGGGTATTCAGGGAGCAATGGATGAGGTTACCTGGCCCACCATGGAGGGTTTTGTCTGGGACAGAACTTTCTTTGCTATGAACTCAACTGCCATAACTGGCAGACAGATAGTGAACGGTGTCATGCTGGCCGCAATGGCCAGATGCGTTCTTCAAATATTTCTCTACGAGATGTGTTTGCTGGCTTTTGGAGCAATTACTTGGCAAGCGGTGCCTGGCTTACTCTTAGTCTCTTCCTGTGCTGGTCTGGGTTTTGCTTCCCTGATGCTAGCTTTTTCGGCCAGCATCAAAGATGACGATGGCATTTTTGCTCTGGTGGGTAGGTTTATCGTCACTCCGATGTTTATGTTCTCAGGAACTTTTTACCCCATCACATCGCTTCCTATCTATCTTCAGTGGATTGGTTGGATTTCACCGCAGTGGCATGCCACAAACCTGGGTCGCTCAGTTTCCTATGGCATGCCTATTGAGAGTTGGCTTTACATTCTGCACTGGGCAGTGCTTAATGGTATGGCAGTGGTGGGCTTTGCTTTAGCCCACAGAGTGTTTGAGCGGAGGCTAGCAAAGTGAGTTTGATAAACACAACCGTTGATACCGCTATCGCAATCGCTGAACGAAGAAGAAACAAGCTTGGTGCATCGGTCTACTCGGGCCGATCGAGAGTTGTAGTAGAGCGTGGTTTTTTTGCATTAAAGACAACAACCTGGACGGTGGTTGCCTCTGGATTTGTTGAACCAGTTTTCTATCTCCTTGCCTTTGGTTACGGTATCGGACAATTTATTGATGGCACCACAGATGGTTTGGGGAATCCAATCACCTATGCTCAGTTCATTGCTCCGGCACTTCTTGCTACAAGTGCCATGAATGGGGCAATCTATGACTCAACCTGGAATGTTTTCTTCAAGATGCATTTCGGGAAGATATATAACGGCATGCTCTCCACCTCAATGGGGACTTTAGATGTTGCTCTTGGCGAGATTGGCTGGGCACTTCTTAGAGGTTTGGCCTACGCTATTGGCTTCATGGCAGTGGTCACCCCGATGGGTTTGGTCCCCTCTGGTTGGGGATTACTTGCTATCCCAGCTTCGGTTTTGATTGCCTTCGGCTTTGCATCAGTAGGTATGGGGGTGACAAGTTACCTCAAAAACCACCAGCAAATGCAGTGGATTCAGCTAGTGATGCTTCCGATGTTTTTATTCTCTGGAACATTCTTTCCGCTAACAATTTACCCAGAACCAATTCAATGGCTAATTCAGGCCTTACCGCTGTGGCAGGCAATTGAACTGATCCGTGGCCTAACCCTAGGTATCTTGAACTGGGCGATGCTCGGCCATGTAATTTATTTCGTGGTAATGATAATCGGCGGGCTGTATTTCACAACCCGCCGATTGACCGCTTTATTCTTGCGCTAACTATTCAGCGATTGCTCCACCGAATACTGCCAGCACCATGTTCAGAATCGTAAGCCCCGCTATTGCTGGAACTGCCCATTTGGGGGTCGCTTCTTTCTTGCGGAAAGCGTACGCGATGAAGAAGATTACGGTCAGCACAATGCTCTTTAGTGAAATAACAATTACATTCAGTTTGCTTGGATCAATTGCCAGGCCCGCCATAGCTAAGCCGGAAATCAGCATCAGGTAAGCACCGTGCAGCACCCCAGCATTGACTTTCATGCCGGTGCGGATATCTTTCATCGAGGTTAGAAAGCCTGACAGTAGCGACGCGATACCTAGGAAGTGGAGGATTAGGAAAGCATTGATAATTAGTTCTTTAGTTGAGTCGTCCACGCATATCCTTTACTAATTGGTTGACTCAATTAGTCTATGAGGCGAAGCCTAGCCATGTGGATAGCCGCCTCGACTGCTTCTGCCCCTTTATCCTCTTTGCTATCTGGAAGCCCAGCCCGATCCAGCGCTTGCTGAGGCGTGTCAACGGTTAGTAGTCCAAAACCAATAGGTATTCCATACTCGAGTTGCACCTGGGTAAGGCCCTGGGTTGCAGCGTCACAGACATAGTCAAAGTGCGGTGTCTCACCCTGGATTACAACGCCGAGAGCAATAATTGCATCCGCCTCATCCTCAGCTGCCCACTTGGCGGCCAATGGAAGTTCAAAAGCGCCTGGCACTCTGATGATTGTGTAGTGCTCGTTACCGGATTCTTTCAGTGCTCGTTCGGCACCTTGAAGTAGCGCTTCGGTAATCTCGCTGTGCCAACTGGTAACCAGAATGGTAACCGCTAGACCGGAGGAATCGATTTTGATTTTCGGAGCTGAACCAGCCATTAGTTCTCCATCTGTGCGATTATTTCAGGAAGACGGTGACCCATCTTGGAACGCTTAGTTTCTAGGTAGCCTAAGTTTTGAATTGCTTCACCGACGATTACTGGCACGTAAGAGTTGACTGGGATATTTGCTTCAATCAGGTAATTCGCTTTGGCTGGATTATTGGTCATCAGCCGCACTGAGTTAACTCCGAGTTCTTTCAGAATAGATGCGGCAGCGCCATATTCTCTTGCCTCTGATGGTAGACCGAGCGCTTCATTAGCCTCAACAGTATCCAGACCTTGCTCTTGAAGAGCATAAGCCTTTAGTTTATTTAGCAGTCCAATACCACGACCTTCTTGACCTCTGAGGTAGATGACAATTCCACCTCTGGGGTCGGCCTCAATCATGTCCAGTGCATACTGCAGCTGTGGACCACACTCACACTTCAGCGAACCAAAAGCCTCACCGGTGATGCACTCCGAGTGCATACGCACCAATACATCTTCGCCGGTTGGGTTGCCCTTGATGATTGCTACGTGATCTGCTCCGGTCTTGATATCGTAATAGCCGCGTAGTCTGAAATTACCGTGAATGGTCGGAACGTTGGCCTCCGCTTCGAAGCGAATGCGGTTATTTGGGAAACTTACGTTATCGATGTTGTTGGTCTTTAGATATTCAACCAACTGTTCAATGGTGATAACCGGAATATCTTGTTTTTCGCCAACGTCAATTAGTTCAGGTAGTCGCATCATTGAACCATCTTCACTGAGCATCTCACCGATTATGCCAACTGGCTTCAGTCCAGCTAGTTTCAACAGGTCTACTGCTGCTTCGGTGTGTCCAGCTCTACCGTGCACGCCAAGTGGGTGAGCGCGAAGCGGCAGGATGTGACCTGGGCGAATAAATGATTCAGGACCTGCGGTATCTAGAGCAAGGGTTCTAGCCGTTAGAGCACGATCTGCAGCTGAGACACCTGTGCTTTCACGGTTGGATGCATCCACTGTCACGGTGTAGTTAGTGCCGTGCGGGTCTTGATTGCTGTTAGTCATTAGCGGAAGTTCGAGTTCATTGGCTTTGGATTCATCCATCGGAGCGCATAAAAAACCTGTAGTGTTTTTTACCATCCAGGCAATTAGCTCAGTGGTGGCGAATTGCGCAGCGATGATTGCATCACCTTCATTTTCACGATTCTCATCGTCGGCAACAAATACAGCTTTGCCTTGTCTTAGCGCTTCCAGCGCTTGTTCGATAGTTGCTAGTGCCATTATTTGTCTCTCATTTCGATAAGTCGCTCAATGTGCTTGGCCATGACATCGACCTCGACATTGATCTTGTCACCGGGGGATTTATATCCCAAGGTGGTAAGTCTTAGTGTTTCCGGGATAAGCGATAGACCGACGTAGTCCTCGCCAACTTCGTTTACTGTTAGTGAAATCCCATCGAGGGTGATGGAACCTTTGAGAACAACGTATTTCATGAGTTCTTTGGGAATCTGTATTCTTACCCAGTCCCAGTTTTCACTTTTCTCTCTGGATAAAAAGATTCCCACACCATCAACGTGGCCTTGCACGTGATGTCCACCAAACCTGGTCTGCATGGTCATGGCGCGTTCCAGATTTATCGGATCCCCCACCTTAACCTCGCTCAGGCTGGTTAGCCGGAGCGTTTCTTTCATGACATCGGCAGTGAATGAGCCATCTTTAATCTCTACAGCGGTAAGGCAGGTTCCAGAACAGCAGATAGAGTCGCCTCGTTTGATATCACTTGTCACTAGCGGTCCGTAAATGGTTAGGCGCACGGCGTCTGGTTGCTCCTCGATAGCTGTGACCTTACCCAATTCTTCGATGATTCCGGTAAACATTACTTTTCTCCTCTTTGAACTGCACGGATAAAAATGTCTTGATCAAGCCTTAGGAGTTCAGTAAATTCCAGCTTTATCGCCTCTTGCATTGTTGCAACGCCGATGTTCTCAACTGCCACATTGCCACCGCCAACCATAAGTGGTGCCTGGTAAATCAAAATCTCATCGAATAGCCCAGCTGCAATAAAGGCACTAATTACTTTGGCTCCACCCTCAACCAAAAGGTGTTTCATGCCAGCTTGGTAGAGATTGGTTAGTACTTCTGATAGGTCCCTGGTTTTGAAGATTTTAGTTTCAGCAAGTTCGTTGAACACTCGCAGAGTCTCTGGCAGGTAGCTCTCGCCAACAACAACTCTGACTGGCTGATGCTCATAGAGAGAGCCGTCTTCTTTTCTTGCAGTTAGTTCAGGGTCATCAATCAGGGCAGTTGAAGTGCCAACCAGGATGGCATCTATTTCACTTCTCATCCGATGCACGTGGTTTCTAGAGGCGTTGCCTGAGATCCACTTACTGGTTTTATCACTTGCAGCACTTCTACCATCAAGTGTTTGGGCCCACTTCAAACTGATGAATGGCCGACCTAGAGTGGTTGCGGTAAACCATATTTTTTGTTGGGTTTTAATTTCATCTTCAAGTAAACCACCAAGAACTTTTATGCCGGCGGCTTCCAAAGTTGCTCTACCATTACTTGATTCAAGACCAGGGTCAAAAGCCCCAAAAACTACATTTGCAATACCGGCATCAATTAGAGCCTGAGCACAGGGGCCAGTACGACCATGATGATTGCACGGTTCTAGGGTGACCACGGCTGTGGCATTTTGTGGCACAGTGCTTAGTTTTGAGAGAGCGGAAACTTCAGCGTGTTCAGTTCCCGCACCGTTGTGAAAACCTTCAGCGATGATGTTTAGATTTTCATCAAGGATTACAGCCCCCACCTGAGGGTTGGCTCCGTATTTCGGGCCGAGTAGGGATAGCTCCATGGCACGACGCATCGCCGGCTCATAAGCTTTCTTATCCAACATCCCGAACCTTTCGCATAAAGGTCTTCGGGGAATAGGCGAAAAGGCCTATAAGGCTTAAAGTCAAAAATAACCTAAGCCTCTAGTTCTTCTACCATCCGGACTTTTACCGTCGGTTCTGGAATTTCACCAAATCAACCGCCAAACCCAAAGACTTTTAGATCCTTGTTGCCCTCGCAGGCAGCTTGTCGGGTCGCGGACTTTAACCGCCGGTTCAGATTTACACTGACCCCGAAGAACTTCAGGTACTTATCTTCGCAGAAATAGGGCGATAAAGCCAGATTTACTCAGGTTTGATAAAGCCAACCCGTTCATACACCGAGGCTAGGGTTTGATTTGCTACCACTTTGGCTTTTTCAGCACCTCTGGCTAATAGGCGATCAAGTTCTGCCTGGTCACTCATCAGCTCGTTAGCCCTGTCCCTGATTGGCCCAATGGCACTGATTACAACATCAGCAACTTCGCCTTTGAGGACGCCGTAGCCAGCTCCTTCAAATCTTTCTTCTAGCGAAACAATCGATTCACCTGATAGGAAGGAGTGGATAGAAAGCAGGTTAGAAACTCCTGGTTTGTTTTCCCAATCCACTTTGATTGATCCTTCGGTATCGGTTACCGCGCTCTTTATTTTCTTGGAAATAGTTGAGTCATCATCCATGATGTTGACTAGCCCTTTAGGATCTGCTGCTGACTTAGACATTTTGGCAGTTGGATTCTGCAAATCATAAATCTTGGCAGTCTCTTTCAAAATGTGCGCTTCTGGAATAGTGAAAGTATTGCCAAATCTAGAATTGAATCTCTCTGCGAGATCTCTGGTGAGTTCTAGATGCTGCCTCTGATCCTCACCTACCGGAACCGCTTTAGGCAGATACAGCAAGATGTCAGCAGCCTGCAGAATCGGATAGGTGAACAAACCAACAGATGCAGATTCAGCTCCCGCTTTTTGTGATTTGTCTTTGAACTGTGTCATTCTGGATGCTTCACCGAACCCGGTTATGCAGTTCAAAACCCAGGCGAGTTCAGCATGAGCTGGCACATGGCTCTGCACAAACAATGCAGACTTACTTGGATCAATCCCAGCGGCTAGGTACTGTGCGGCGGTTCTTCTGGTGTTGGTTCGAAGCTCAGCTGGATCTTGCGGAACTGTAATTGCGTGAAGATCCACGATTACATAGAAGCAGTTGAAGTTCTCCTGCATATTCACCCAGTTGACCAAAGCACCGAGGTAGTTACCGAGGTGCAAGCTGGATGCACTCGGCTGCATGCCACTTAACAGATTTGGCTTAGCACTCATGTTAGATAGCGTACTCAACAACTACTGGGGAATGGTCAGTAAAGCGAGTGTCATAGCTTTTTGCCCGATGAACCAGATAACTCTGGGCTAGTTTGGCAAGTTTTGGGGTGGCCATTTGGTAATCGATTCGCCAGCCGGTGTCAGTGTCAAAGGCCTGACCTCTAAATGACCACCAGGTGTATGGACCTGGGATATCTGGGTGGAATGATCTTCCTAAATCCACCCAACCCTGTTTTTGCATCCAGGTGTCGAAATATGCGCGCTCCTCGGGAAGGAAACCAGCACTTTTGAGATTACCCTTCCAGTTTTTGATATCTAGCTCAGTATGGCCTACGTTTAGATCTCCAACGACTGCCACCAGACCATCCGCTTTTCTCAGTTCAGCCATACGTTTTGTCATTGCATCTAAAAATTTATATTTCTCGACCTGCTTAGGCGTATCAACTTCTCCTGAGTGCACGTAGGTGCTGATTACCGTTACAGTTTTTGTTTTTACCTTGAAATCAACTTCCAACCAGCGTCCCGCACTGTCAAAACTTTTTGGCCCAAGGGATGTGCTTGAAGCAAGTGGTTTTATTTTGCTAACCACGGCAACTCCAGCTCTACCTTTAGCGGAGGCAGAGTCATGCAGGAGGTGCCACATAGTTCCGTCTAGTTTTTGTATTTGCTCAAAGATTTCTTCAAGATCAGTAGTTTCTGCTCTAACTTCCTGCAGAGCAATGATGTCAGGGGAGTGTTCAACTATCCACTCAATCAAACCTTTTTTAGCTGCAGCGCGAACGCCATTAACATTTATTGTTGCAACGCTGATTTTGCCGAGCATAGGTCAAGTTTAGACCTAGGCATTTATATAAAGTGTCGATCCAGACTTGGTAACTGTATAGCGCCTAAGTGGAAGTTGAGCGGGACCTCGCTTGACTGCGCCAGAGGTTGGGTCAAACTGAGCACCGTGCATCTGACAAACCAGATTGCCACCTTCTAAACCTGAAATTTGAAAACCTTCATGGGTGCAAGCCGGGTTGAACGCTCTGAAAATGCCAGATTTTGGCTGGGTAATCATGACCATGATATTTCCACTGGCAACTTTCACTCTGAAGATTGCACCACCCCGGAGCTTGATGTCTTTGGTTGAACACACTTTGTATTTCTTGGTTGCCGCTTCAGCCGTTTCAGAGATTGAGGTTAAACCCATGGCACCAGCTGCGAGTGCGACACCGGTGAGAAAATTGCGTCTGGTTAGACTCAATTTAGTTTCGGCTACATCTTTTATATTGCCCTGAGAGCATGTTTGTTCAGACATGTAGATAAGCCTAGACAGGGTTGTTCTTCAGTGGGCCTTTTCTTGATAGGTTTTTGAGAATATTCTCAGGAGCGCTTACCACGAAGCACAGCTTGCTTGACCTCGGCGATAGCCTTGGTTACCTCGATGCCTCTTGGGCAAGCTTCGGTGCAGTTGAAGGTGGTGCGACAGCGCCAGACACCCTCTTTATCATTCAGGATCTCAAGCCTTACCTCGGCTGCTTCATCTCTCGAATCGAATATGAAGCGGTGGGCGTTAACGATCGCGGCAGGTCCGAAATATTGGTTGTCGGTCCAAAACACCGGGCAACTTGTGGTGCAGGCGGCACAGAGAATGCACTTTGTCGTGTCATCGAATCTGGCTCTTTGCTCGGGTGACTGAAGTCTTTCCTTCTCAGGATTATCTGAGGCAATTAGGAAAGGCTTGATATCTTTATAGGCCTGGTAGAAGGGGTTCATGTCCACTACTAGGTCCTTTTCAACATTGAGACCCTTGATTGGTTCAACATAAATCGGCTGAGTAATGTCAAGATCCTTAATCAGCGTCTTGCAGGCCAGGCGGTTTCTACCGTTGATTCGCATGGCATCCGAACCACAAACTCCGTGGGCACAGGAACGTCTGAAGGTTAGAGTTCCATCGAGTTCCCACTTGATTTTGTGAAGCGCATCTAGCACTCGGTCGGTTCCATAAACCTGAACATCGAAATCCTGCCAGCGTGGCTCTGAGTCAGTTTCAGGATTGAAACGACGAACAAACAAAGTCACATTGAACGAAGGGACTTCGGCAATCTCTTTAGTACTTGAAACTTCGCTCATTAGTACTTACGCTCCATCGGTGGGTAGTTTGTGATTGTCACTGGCTTCCAGTCAACTTTGATGTCATCACCGTTTTTGTATGCCATTGAGTGAACCATAAATTTCTCATCATTACGTTCTTCGAAGTCTTCACGGAAATGCCCGCCGCGTGATTCACGTCGCTCTCTGGCTGTGTAGGCGAGAACTTCGGCAAGATCTAAAAGGAAACCGAGTTCAATGGCCTCTAGTAGATCAGTGTTGAACCTAACTCCGCGATCTTGCACATGAATCTTTTCGTAACGCTGACGCAGTTCCTTGATCTTGTCCAAAGCCTCATTGAGAGACTCCTCGGTGCGATACACCTGAGCGTTCTTGTCCATGGTGTCTTGAAGTTCTTTACGAATAACCGCAATCTTCTCGCTACCGTTTGCTTTGCGCATCTTTTCAATAAGTTCAACAGTTTCTCTGACTGCATCCGAAGGTACGTCAACAAAATCTGCATCCTTGGCATACTCAACCGCATACTGGCCAGCTCGCTTACCAAAAACGTTGATGTCCAGTAGGGAGTTGGTACCAAGACGGTTTGCACCGTGAACTGACACACAGGCACACTCACCAGCAGCATATAGACCTGGAACAACCGTGCTGTTATCGCGAAGCACCTCAGCCTTGATATTCGTTGGTATGCCACCCATGGCATAGTGCGCGGTTGGGAAAACTGGCACGGGTTCGGTGTAAGGTTCTACACCCAGATAGGTTCTAGCAAATTCAGTGATGTCCGGAAGTTTTGCATCAATCACCGCTGGTTCTAAGTGGGTTAGATCTAGCAGCACATAGTCTTTGTTAGGCCCTGCCCCTCTACCTTCACGGACTTCATTAGCCATGGCTCTTGCCACCATGTCTCTCGGAGCAAGGTCTTTGATGGTTGGAGCATAACGCTCCATGAAGCGCTCACCAGAGGCATTGCGAAGGATTCCTCCCTCACCACGAGCCGCTTCGGAAAGCAAGATACCTAAACCAGCCAAGCCGGTTGGGTGGAATTGGTAGAACTCCATATCCTCTAAAGGCAAACCTTTGCGGTAGATGATTCCCACACCGTCACCAGTTAGGGTGTGAGCATTTGAAGTTGTTTTGAAGATTTTGCCAAAGCCACCGGTGGCGAAAACAATTGATTTGCCCTGGAATACGTGCAAGTCACCGGTAGAAAGCTCGTAAGCAACTACTGCCGCCGGTCTTTCAACTCCGTCGACAGTGTTCATAACCAGATCTAGAACATAGAACTCGTTATAGAACTCGATGCCAAGTTTTACGCAGTTTTGATACAAGGTCTGCAGAATCATGTGACCTGTTCGATCGGCTGCGTAGCAGCTTCTTCTCACCGGTGCTTTACCGTGGTCTCTGGTGTGTCCACCGAAACGACGCTGGTCAATCTTGCCATCAGGAGTTCTGTTAAAGGGAAGGCCCATGTTCTCAAGATCAATAACCGCCTGAACGGATTCTTTAGCGAGGATTTCCGCAGCGTCTTGATCTACTAGGTAGTCGCCGCCTTTAACAGTGTCAAAGGTGTGCCACTCCCAACTGTCTTCCTCAACGTTGGCTAGGGCCGCAGCCATGCCACCCTGAGCTGCACCGGTGTGTGAACGGGTTGGGAAAAGTTTTGAGATAACAGCAGTTTTAGCATGCGGTCCAGCTTCGATAGCTGCACGCATACCGGCGCCACCAGCACCGACAATGACGACGTCATACTGGTAGTTGTGGACTTTAACTTCGCTCAATTTTTTCCTTTAGCCTTTACAGACAAGTTCAGGTAGATAGGTATGAACATTTGGATCGATGCATGGATCAAATGTTGTGATGACTAAAGTTCCAAGAACCAGGAGTGCACCGGCGACAACCCAGAGAGTTACGTTTAGAGATTTCCTGACCCATTCACGTTCGGAGTAGTCATTTACCAAAGTTCTCATTCCATTGGTGCCGTGAATCAGAGCTAACCAAAGCAGGATGCCGTCATACACTTGCCAGAATGGGCTAGCCCACTTTCCAGCAACGAAAGCAAAATCAATTGACTTCACTCCACGTTCAGGTAGCACAAGATTGACCATTAGGTGACCAATAATCATTCCGACAAGGATGATTCCTGAGACGCGCATAAAGATCCAGGCGCGCTTTTCCCACTGAGCACCTTTTCTTGAGCGAGGTGCGTTTGGTTGTTCGATGATGACTGCCATGATTTACGCTCCGAAAGTGTGCATAAGTTGACGGGGGACCCACGCGGCCATTAGAACTACCCAGATTGCTAGAACTACCCAGAACATCTGATTCTGATACTTCGAGCCCTTGCTCCAGAAGTCAATCAGGGTAACTCTGATGCCGTTAAAAGCATGGAAAAGAATTGCCCCAACCAAACCAATTTCAGCTAAACCAATGATTGTGGTTTTGTAAGTGGCCATGACTGAGTTGTATGCCTCTGGGCTAACCCGCACCAGAGCTGTATCCATGATGTGCACGAGAAGGAAAAAGTAGATTCCGACACCAGTAATACGGTGCAAAACCCAGGACCACATGCCTAATTTCCCTCTATATAAGGTGCCGGCAGGTCTAGTTGGCAATTAAATCCTCCTTGATGGGTGTTTATAAGACCGTTACAACATCAATGATAACTGGGGAAAAGAAGTAAAAATGCCCAAAACTCCCATCTGGGCTAGGCTTTCTTAGGTTATGAATGAAAAACGTGAGCCGCTTGATCGCTTCTACTCCGTAATTCCTGCTGGGGGCATTGGAAGCAGACTTTGGCCTCTTTCGCGTGCTTCAGCTCCTAAGTTTCTGCATGACCTAACTGGTTCTGGACAAACGCTTTTGCAGGATACCGTTGAGCGGCTCGAACCGCTTTCCGGTCACGGTCGCATTCTTATCGTTACCGGTGCGGCTCATGAGCATGCGGTTAGGGAGCAGTGTCCAAAACTTGCCATGGAGAATCTTGTCTTGGAACCAAGCCCAAAAGATTCAACCGCAGCCATCGCACTGGCAGCAGCAATCCTGGTCAGGCGGGAACCGGATGTAATCATTGGCTCTTTTGCAGCTGATCATGTCATTGCTGATAACTCAGCTTTTTTGAAAAACGTCAGAGAAGCCGTTGCGGTAGCAGCAACAGGGAAAATTGTCACTATTGGAATTGAACCAACCGAACCTTCCGTAGGATTTGGATACATCAAGGCTGGAGAAAAGCTAGATGAGAGCCTTAATGCAAGAGAAGTGGATAAGTTTGTCGAAAAGCCAGACATCGAGCGTGCTAGAAAGTATGTCAAGTCGGGTAAATATCTCTGGAATGCGGGAATGTTCATCGCTCCTGCAGGCCTACTTCTCGAAGTCCTAGCCAAATCAGAACCAGAACTGTACGCGAAAGTGCAGTCCTTAGCCGAAGCTTGGGGATCTGAAAATCAAGAGGCGAAATTTGCCTCGGTTTGGCCCACCCTAAAGAAAATTGCGATTGACTATTCGGTTGCTGAGCCAGCAGCCAAAGATGGTTTGGTAGCAGTAGTCCCTGCGAAGTTTGGCTGGCATGACGTAGGTGACTTTGCGGCAATTGCAGAACTTCAATCTGGCGGTAATAAGAATCACCTTGCGGTGCTGGGGGACGTAACAGTTCTCTCTGACAAATCAAATGGAATTTTAGTTAGCGAGACTGGACGATTAGTTGCCCTTATTGGCCTGGAAGATGTGATTGTTGTTGACACTCCTGATGCGCTACTGGTCACTACCAAAGAGCATGCCCAACGAGTCAAGAACCTTGTGGATTCTCTAAAGTCCACTGGACACAGCGACGTTCTATGAGAAAAAGCTTCACCAAGATTTTTGGCCTCGTTGCCTCAGCTTCTCTACTTTTTTCAATTACCGCCTGTACAAACAGCAATAGTTTTAAACCTACGCACAAAGCCAGAACGTCAATTTGCTTGATCAAATCGCAAACCGATTCGCCAGGTTCAGCAAATAAGCAACTTGCAGTGAGTATGGTCGAAGCTCAAGTGGTGTTTGGGGTTCGAGCTCGAGTGGTGGAGATTACGGCAAATGAATCTGTCTCAAATCGACTACTGGAGGCACTGCAGTCGGGCTGTGTCTTGATGGTTTCAGCGCAAAAAGAGTACATGCAGCAATTGGCTATATTTGCCCGAGGCCACTCAAGAATGATGGTGCTTTTCTTCGGGGGTGAAATTGCTGCGGTTGACCAACCCAATAACTTCCGGTGGATTCGAGATGATCTGACACCGGCGGCAAAACTGGCTGGCTTTTACATCGCTGAACAAAATCAGCCTTTGACGATTCTCATTCAGAATGGCTACCAGAACTCAAGCGCGATAATTTCCTCCGTGAGAGAAGGCGTTGCTGCCTTCCGTCGCCAAGGTGGAGAACTTATTGATATCTCGGTTGTTCGTTTTTCTTCAAGAGAAGACTTAGCTAAAAACCTTCAAGCAAAGGTTCAACCTTTGACTGTGCTGTTGATAGCTGGAAGCACATATTGGTCAACAGCAAAGTACTTCCCGGATATTCTCTTCATCGGCGCTGATCTTCAGTTTGGCCAGAGCGCCAAGCCATTGCCGAACAATGTCCAAGGGTCAATTGAGCGAGGGTCAGGGAATCAACTGCTAAAGGCTGTCGCAGCCTTACTGGCAAGAGATTTCAGCAACAGCCCACCAATTCGACGTGACCAAACCCTAAAGGATGCTCTTGCCGAATTTAGAGTGGCTGACAGTTACTCAACCGAGTTACAGAATTATCTCGACGAACTGTTGGCTACCGAATAGGTAACACCTCGGTAAAAATGGCCTTAATGCCAAAAAGCATGTGTCTTAGGCAGTAGTGTCTAAATGTGTGTGGTTGGTGATTGGCACCAACCTAAATTATCCAGGAGGAAACAGTGAACAACGTTTCACGTAAGGTCCTAGCAGGAGTAGCAATGGCAGCAGCCAGCTTGCTCGTGCTTTCGGGCTGTGCTTCACCAAAGCCAGGTGCAGGATTCATCGCTTGCGGTGTTTCTGACGAAGGTTCTTGGACTGACAAGTCATTCAACGAGTCAGTTATGGATGGTTTGGTAAAAGCGAAGGATGAACTAGGAGTTGACGTCAAGGACGCCGAATCAAACTCTTCTGAAGACTTTGCTCCAAACTTACAGTCCATGATCGACGCAAAGTGTGATGTCACATTCGCAGTTGGTTTTAACTTGGTCGATGCAGTTAACACTGCTGCTGAGGCTAACCCAGATGTCAGCTTCGTAACTATCGATGGTTGGTCAAATGGTGCAACAAACCTAAAGCCTGTTAACTACAAGATGGAAGAATCTTCCTACCTTGCCGGTTACGCAGCTGCTTACTACTCAACAAACAAAGTTGTTGGTGTATACGGTGGTATGCAGATCAGCGCTGTAACAGCATTCATGGACGGTTTCTACTACGGTGCTAAGGCATACGAAGCAGAGACTGGAACTCCAGTAACTGTTGTTGGTTGGAACGCCGTAACCCAGAAGGGTGACTTCATCGGTGACTTCGCACCAAACAACCCAGCTGGTAAGACCATCGCTGCTGGACAGATTGCTCAGGGTGCAGATGTTCTGCTTCCTGTAGGTGGAGACCAGTACGGTGCTCTATCTGAGGCAATCAACGAAGCCGGTGTCCCTGCCAAGATGATTGGTGTTGACAAGAACTGGACCGTAGCTAACCCAGAGTACAAGGATCTAATTCTTACCTCAATCGAGAAGAGAATGACCACCGCTGTATTTGACATCGTCAACGAGCTTGCAGTCAACAAGACCGCATTCTCAGGCGAGGCATACATCGGTACTTTGGCTAACAATGGAACCGACGTATCTGATACCGAATTCTTGGATGCAGACTTGAAGGCAAAGCTTGCTGAACTCAAGGCCGGAATCATTGATGGTTCAATCAACCCACTTGGCTAATCCCAAGTAAAGAAGTAGAACTGCCGAGGCTAAAAACCTCGGCAGTTCTCTTTTTTGGTAAGCGCCTGTATTCGGCTAGATTATTAGGAGAGCGAAGTGCGAAGGAGCCTGAGTAGCCATGAAACTAGAGCTGCGCAACATCACTAAACGCTTTGGGACTTTGGTCGCAAATGACAGTATTAGCTTGACTTTAAAACCCGGTGAGATTCACAGCCTTCTCGGCGAAAATGGTGCTGGTAAGTCCACTCTGATGAACGTCCTCTATGGACTTTTGCAACCAGACGGTGGCGAGATCCTGATTGATGACAAACCGGTTAAGTTTTCAGGCCCAGGCGATGCGATGGCCGCTGGTATTGGAATGGTGCACCAGCACTTCATGCTCATTCCTGTTTTTACAGTTGCCGAGAATGTGGTTTTAGGCCATGAACCAACCAGTCGTTTGGGTGCATTAGATATCGACGCGGCAAGAAAACTTGTGAAAGAGATTTCTGACCGATTTGGTTTTGACATTGATCCTGATGCTCTAGTTCGTGATCTTCCCGTTGGAGCGCAGCAGCGAGTAGAAATCATCAAAGCGCTGGCAAGAGATGCTAAAGCACTTGTGCTTGATGAACCGACAGCGGTTTTGACCCCTCAGGAAACTGATGAGTTGATGGAAATCATGCGGGGATTAGCAAAATCGGGAACCTCAATTATCTTTATCACCCACAAACTTCGTGAAGTGCAACAGGTAGCTGATCGCATCACTGTCATTCGACAAGGAAAAGTGGTTGCTTCACCATCACCTAAGGCCTCAGCCAGTGAACTAGCGTCACTGATGGTTGGTAGAGAAGTTGACCTTGATGTGAAACACAAACCAGCAAAAGTTGGTAAAGCAAGTTTGGTGGTTGAAAATCTGACAGTCCTTGATGATAGAAATCACCAGATGGTTAACGGAGTGAGTTTTGAAGTGCACGATGGTGAGGTCCTGGCTATCGCTGGGGTTCAAGGAAATGGCCAAACAGAACTAGCCGAGGCTATTTGGGGTATTCGTAAGGTTCACTCTGGGTCGATAGTTGTTTCAGGTAAAGATGTAACAAAGAGCACTGTTCGGCAAGTTCTAGAATCTGGTTTGGGTTATATCCCCGAAGATAGAAAGAAAGATGGCCTAGTCTCTGAATTCACTATCGCTGAAAACCTGATGCTGGATGGTTCATACACCGCACCGTTTGCCAAAGGCATTCAGATTGATTTTGCAACCCGTGACAAGATTGCCAATGATCTTATTCAGCGCTTTGATATTAGAACTCAGTCAGCCCAGACTCTGGCTAAGCAGCTTTCCGGTGGTAACCAGCAGAAGGTGGTTGTAGCCAGGGAATTGGGTCGAGAACTTAAGGTTCTGGTTGCCTCCCAGCCAACCAGAGGCGTCGATGTCGGCTCAGTTGAGTTTATTCACGAGCAAATCATTGCGGCCAGGGATTCTGGAAAAGCTGTGCTGATTATCTCCACTGAGTTGGATGAAGTTTTAGCCCTGGCTGACCGAATCGCAGTTATGTATCGCGGTCGAGTGGTGGGAATCGTGGATGCTAAGACTTCAAGAGAGCAACTCGGCAAAATGATGGCAGGTATCGCAGCATGAGTAAAAAGATAAAAGAGATTGAAGTCGCTGATTCAAAAGCAAATTCGGTGCTTCGTGAAATTATGGCTGGTGACCCCATCAGAATTGGACTTTCCATTTTGCTGGGCTTTATCATCGGGGCCATATTTATGGTTGTTTTCTCCGAAGATGTTGTTGACTCGTGGTCGCAGTTTGGCGCGGATCCAAACTATGCCCTTTCAACAGTCTGGTGGACAATCCAAGATGGTTACGGAGCGCTTTTCTACGGCTCTATCTATAACTTCAATGCGGATAACTTTATAGCTGGGATAAGGCCACTAACTGAAACTCTCAGGTTTGCGGCTCCGCTAATCATGGCTGGTTTAGGTGTGGCTCTAACATTCCGAGTTGGGCTTTTCAACATCGGTGCAACGGGGCAGATCATGGTTGGTTTGGCTGGAGCAACGTTTGTTTCAACTCGCATGGAATTACCGCAGATTGTTCACATGCTGGTTGCTGTGCTAGTTGCAGTTTTGGCTGCAGCGCTATGGGGAGTAATAGTTGGAATCTTGAAGGCAAGATTTGGTGCTCACGAAGTAATCGTGACCATCATGATGAACTACGTGGCAACCTCACTGTTTACTTTTTTCTTGCGTGAGCCCGCGTTCTTGCTTGAGGCCAATGGTGGTGGAACACCTAAGTCTGATAAACCAGCAGACACGGCAATGCTCGGTGCGCTTTTTGGACCAAGTTTGAATCTGCACTACGGTTTGATAATTGCAGCACTTTCTGTGGTTGCATACTGGTGGCTAATGGAACGATCTACTTTCGGTTTCCGATTCAGAATGGTTGGCCACAATCCAACCGCTGCTAGAGCCGCTGGAATCAAAGTGGAAAACACTTTCATCTGGGCCTTGGCAATTTCTGCAGCCTTCTCTGGTTTGGCGGCAGCCAACCAAGGTTTGAGTATTTCTGGTGGGCTAACTACAAGTATCGAGGCCGGAATTGGTTTTGATGCTATTACCGTGGCGCTACTGGGTGGTTCCAGAGCTGGAGGAGTTGTTTTAGCTGGCCTGTTGTTTGGTGCATTCAAGGCTGGTGCTTCATCAATGCAGGTAGCGGGTGTTTCACCAGAGGTCCTCGGAGTAGTCAAAGCTCTGATCGTGCTTTTCATCGCAGCTCCTCCGATCATTAGAGCAATCTATCGACTTCCGAAACCGGGACCCAAGATGATTGAGGCTATGCAAAAAGTGGAAAAGGTGACTAAGTAATGTCAAAAATTGAAGTTACCCCAGGAATGTTTTCGCAGGCTGAAATAAAGCCAAGCCTAAAAGCTACCATCGTGATGAGTGCGATTGGACTCATTGTCCTACTTGGTTTTGGAATCTTTGGTAAAGCCGGAAACGTGAGCTTTGTTTGGAGCGAGAAGAACGAAGCAATTCAACTACCAGTTTTCACAGTGAACTCGACGCTCTTCTGCACAGTAATCGCAGTCTTGCTAATTCTTTTAGCAGTTGTTTCCGGTCTTTATAACCGAATGCAAAAGATTACTCCGCTGTGGCTGATCTGCGTCTACGGCTTTTTAGCAATCATGGCATTACTTGCCTGGCTGGCTACCGGTGCTCCGCAGGGTGTGCAGATGATATTCATTTTGAGTAACACTTTGGTTTTGGCTATTCCACTTATCCTCGGCGGTATGGCAGGAATCATGTCAGAGCGTGTGGGTGTGGTTAACATCGCTATCGAAGGACAACTACTAACTGGCGCTTTTGTTTCTTCGGTGGTTGGCACCATGACTGGGAATCTATACTTGGGAATGTTTTCAGCGATGGTTGCAGCCGGTTTACTGAGCATGGTGCTGGCATCTCTGGCAATTAAATATCTTGTCGATCAGATCATTATCGGAGTTCTGCTGAATGTATTGGTCATCGGTATCACAAACTTCCTCTATTCCGCATGGGTAGATAAAGATAGGGCCAGCCTTAATTTCCCCGGCACCTTTGAAAAAATCCCTATTCCTTTCCTTTCCGATATCCCAATCATCGGGCAGACGCTTTTCGATAACCGAATCACGGTTTATTTGATGTTCCTCATAGTTCCACTGCTTTGGTATTTACTGTTCAAGACCAAACTTGGCCTTCGAGCACGATCAGTCGGTGAGCACCCTCTGGCTGCCGATACCGTAGGCATCAACGTTGGTCGGACCAGGTTCTGGTGGGTTACCTTTGGCGGAGTCGTCGCTGGTCTTGGCGGAGCTGCCCTAACCATCGGTAACGTTGGCTCGTTCGGTAGAGAGATGTCCGGTGGCCAAGGATTTATCGCTCTGGCCGTAGTTATCCTAGGTCGCTGGCAACCAATCTATGTGACTCTCGGTGCTCTGCTATTCGGTTTCACAATCATTCTTAGAGTTTGGGCTAACCAGGTTTCACCAGGTATTCCGGTTGATTTCATTACCATGGTTCCTTACCTAGTTACTCTGATAGCGGTTGCTGGATTTGCCGGTAAGGTTCGAGCGCCGGCGGCCTCTGGGCAACCATATGTGAAGGGTTAGCAATGGAAATCAATTGGGATCAGCTAAGAGAAGCTGCCGTCGCAGCGATGAAGCACGCCTACGCCCCATACAGTCACTTTCCGGTTGGCGCTGCGGCACTGGTCGACGATGGTCGAATAGTTTCTGGCTGCAATGTTGAAAATGCCAGCTATGGAATTGGGCTATGCGCTGAGTGCGGTTTAGTTAGCAATCTGAGCATGACTGGTGGAGGAAAACTGATTGCTTTCTACTGTGTCGATGGTGCTGAAAATATCCTGATGCCCTGTGGAAGATGCCGACAACTTCTCTACGAGCACTCACAGGTTGGAATGCTGTTGCAGACCTCTAAGGGAATAAAGACTCTAGAAGAAGTTTTGCCCGACGCTTTTGGGCCGAGAGATCTCGCCGAAGGCTACGGCTCAGATAAGCGGAGTTAGAAATGGCTAAAGAGTTTTCTGCAGTTGAACTGATTATTGCTAAAAGAGAAAAGCAAGAGCTATCAACTGAACAGATTGACTGGCTGGTGCACAACTACACTTCAGGTGTGGTCGCCGATGAGCAGATGTCGGCGATGGCAATGGCTATTTTGCTAAATGGGATGAACCGTCGTGAAATCAAAGACCTGACTTTGGCGATGATTGCTTCAGGTGAGCGACTAGATTTTTCTTCACTTTTTGTTCCAACTGCGGATAAGCACTCAACCGGTGGAGTTGGTGACAAGATCACACTTATGGTGGCTCCTTTAGTTGCCGTGTTTGGTGTTGCAGTTCCCCAGCTTTCCGGTCGTGGTTTAGGACACACCGGCGGAACTTTGGACAAGATGGAAGCGATTCCGGGTTGGCAAGCAAATCTTTCTAATCAACAGATGCTTGAACAGTTAGAAAAAGTCGGTGCTGTGGTTTGTGCTGCGGGTAGTGGTTTAGCTCCGGCTGATAAGAAACTCTACGCGCTTCGCGATGTGACTGGAACAGTTGAGGCAATACCACTTATCGCTAGCTCAATTATGAGCAAGAAGATTGCTGAGGGGACAGCAAGTTTGGTGCTCGATGTGAAAGTTGGCTCTGGTGCTTTCATGAAGAATCTGGATCGGGCAAAAGAGCTTGCCACGGTGCTAACCCAGATAGGTGCAGATGCCGGGGTCAAGACAAGTGCTCTCTTGACTGATATGTCCACACCGCTTGGCTTAAAGGTCGGCAATTCTCTTGAGGTTGAGGAAGCCGTAGAGGTTCTTGCCGGTGGTGGACCGAAGGATGTCATCGAGATTACCGTGGCTTTGGCTACCGAGATGCTCAGGCTCTCTGGAAAAACCGATGTTGATGTTGCTCCAGCACTAGTTGATGGCAGGGCCATGGATAAGTGGAACCAGATGGTTAGAGCACAGGGTGGAGATCCAACTGCGGAACTACCAAAAGCTAAGCACCAGGAAGTAGTTTATGCAGAGGAATCCGGTTATCTTTCTAAACTCGATGCATTAGCAGTTGGAACAGCCTCTTGGCGATTAGGTGCTGGTAGAGCAAGAAAAGAAGATCCAGTTCAGTTTGGTGCGGGTGTAATACTGCATGCCAAGAGAGGGGATCAGGTAACCAAGGGTGAACCACTAATGACGCTTTTCACCGATGAAGAAAATAGGTTTGCTAGAGCCAAAGAGACATTAGTTGGTGGAGTTGAGATTACTCAAACCCAAGGTGAAGAACTACCACTGATTCTCGATCGAATTCAAAACTGAAAAGATAACCATGACCGATTACAAAAAAATACCTAAAGTTTCTCTGCACGATCACCTCGACGGTGGTTTGAGAGCTGAAACTATCGTTGAGCTAGCTCAACAAATTGGTCACCAGTTACCTGAAACAGATCCTGAGAAACTCAACCAGTGGTTTTTAGATTCCTGTGACTCTGGTTCACTTCCTCGCTATTTGGAAACCTTTGAGCACACCATCGCGGTGATGCAAACTAAAGAGGCTTTGATCAGAGTTGCTCGTGAGTTTGCCCTTGACCTTCACAAAGACGGGGTCATTTACGGAGAAATCCGCTGGGCCCCAGAGCAGCACCTGCAAAAAGGTCTCACGTTGGATCAGGTGGTTGAGTATGTCGAGGAAGGCTTAGGCCAAGCTAGAGACCAGGTCAAAGCCAATGGCGGATACCTAATGACTGGGCAGCTGGTAACAGCCATGCGACAGAACAATCGAGCTAAGGAGATAGCTGAGTTAGCCGTTAGGCATAGAAACCGTGGCGTGGTTGGCTTTGTTTACGCTGGTCCAGAAGATGGCTTTAGTCCAACCCGTCATGCCGAGGCTTTTCGTTGGCTGAACGAGCAACTTATGCCAGTAACCCTGCACGCCGGTGAGGGAGCGGGGAAGTATTCAATTCGCTAAGCAATAGATAGTGGCAGAACCCTAACGTTGGGCCAAGGTGAGAGAATCAACGAGGATTTCAATGTCGATCCAAATTATGATTCAAAGTATGGCTTTGGTGAGGTTGCCACCTGGGTGTTAGAAAGAGGTATTCCGCTGGAGCTTTCTCCCTCGTCTAACCTGCAGACCGGAGCAATACCAGGAATTGAAGAGCCAGTGATGCGCGATCACCCATTTGATGATCTCTATCGGCTTGGTTTCAACGTGACTGTCAACACAGATAATCGTTTGATGAGTGGCACCACCCTGAGCCGTGAACTCCAACTACTCAGCGAGGCATTTGGTTATGATTTGGAAGATATTGAGCTATTTCAATTGAATGCAGCAAATGCTTCGTTTATCGATATGGATATCAGATCTGAGATTATCGAACGAATCACCGATTGGTTCGCTAGAAACTAATGGATGTGTTGAATCAGGGTTTTGCCCCAGGCTCAATCAAACTGAACCAAGCTGCAGCAAACTGGAGCGAAGCTATTTCTCTTGCAGGTATTGCGCTTGAGGAATCAGGCAGGACAACCGCAATTTACACCCAGCAGATGCAGGACGCCTTCACTGAACTTGGCCCATACATGGTTATCTCAAAAGGTATCGCTTTAGCTCATGCCCGGCCATCAACCGAAGTGTTGAGTGCAGGTTTGTCATTAGTAACGCTTGTGAGTCCGGTGGAATTTGGTTCAGAACGATTTGATCCAGTTGCTCTTGTTTTTGGTTTAGCGGCTGTGGATCACGAGGGCCATATCGATCTGATGGCGGCATTGAGTGAATTGTTGATGGATGAAGCCAAGGTAAAGATTCTGTTGCAAGCACAAAATGAGAGCCAAGTCAGAAGCCTCTTTGGCTAGGCTCGTGAAGTGAAGATTATTGCAGTTTGCGGCATGGGTATTGGCAGCTCAGTGCTACTGAAGATGAATACCGAGAAAGTCTTAGAAATTCTCGGTGTCAAAGCAGAAGTTCATGCCTCAGATATGGCTAAGGCTAAGCACGATGCTATAGATGCCGACATAATCCTCACCACGCCTGAACTGGTCTTTCAGTTAGAGCATCTGCCTGGAATCATAGTTTCGATCGAGCATGTTTTTGATCTAACCGAGATCAGACAGAAGTTGGTTGACGTCCTCAGTTAGATGCTTCAGGGCTGATATAGCATCATCGGCACTAGCACCAACGACTTGGAGATAGCACTTCAGCTTCGGTTCTGTGCCGCTGGGTCGGATGATTACCCTTGAATCCCCAAGATCAAAACGAAGTCCATCGGTTGGCGGAAGTTCGACGCTACCAACACTTAGGTCCATAAAATTAGCTTTCTTGCCAGAAAGCTCCGCGGGCGGGGTGGCCCGCAGTTTGGAAACTAATTCTTTGACTTGGTTTATGTTCTCCAGTCGGATAGATATCTGACCGGTGGCATAGTGACCGTAGCGATTACCCAACTCAGCCAAAAGATCAATCAGGGTCTTACCAGTTTCCAGTTCCCGAGCGGCAATCTTAGTCAGCATCAGCGATGCACTGATGCCGTCTTTATCCAGCACATGCTCTGGGTCGATGCAGTAGCCAAGTGCTTCTTCGTAGCCAAAAACCAAATTAGGAACTTTGCTAATCCACTTGAATCCAGTCAAGGTAGTGGCGTATTCAAGCCCGTAGTGTTTGGCCACTTTTTCTAAAACAGAAGAGGAAACGATACTTGAGGCGAGAGTTCCACCTCTAGAGTTTCTGGCAATTTCTTCAGCAAGGATAAGGCCAACTTGATCACCGGTTAGGGAAACAAATTCGCCATTGTTTCGCACGATTACCGCTAGTCGGTCAGCATCGGGATCATGGGCGATGGCTATATCCGAATCCACCTCTTGAGCCTTTGCCAGAGCTAAATCCATCGCACCTGGTTCTTCGGGGTTAGGAAAACTTACGGTTGGAAAACTGCCATCGGGTTGGATCTGTTCAAGAACGGGATGGATATCTTTGAATCCTGCTCGAGAGAAGATTTCTCTGGTCAGTTGCCAACCCACTCCGTGCATGGCGGTGTATGCGATGCTGATCGGATTAGTTGGGATGATTGCCGACGAGGCTAAAACGCTTTCAATATATTTTTCTCTAAGCTCAGCACCCAAAAGCTCATAATTTGAAGATTTTTCCATTTCGTCAAAAGTAAGAGTTTCAGAGACTTTTTGGATTTCAGCGGCAATAGCCGAATCAACCGGTGCAATAATCTGGGATCCTTTGAAATCTCCACCCAGATAGAGTTTGTAGCCATTGTCTCTTGGTGGATTGTGTGAAGCGGTGACCATGATTCCAGCCGCGACATTCAAATATCTCGTAGCGAAGGAAATCATCGGTGTCGGGCAGATTCCATCAACTAGGAAGACTGTTAGCCCCAGGCCGGAGAGGATTTCAGCGGAATCCTTGGCAAATACCGCACGGTT
>JBJTHM010000093.1:0-2692 GCA_046094465.1 Rhodoluna sp.
AGATAAGGCAATATGAGGAAGTGCTAGGGAAAGAGTCTAAAAACAGCTCTGAGAGCCTTTAAATATGCTTCTAGATGGGAGATTGTCAACTGAGTTACTGCAGGCTCAGTTGGCATCAAAATGGTCGCAACTCAAGGATTCGTGAAATCCTTTATGGGTCTACCCTGCAATATTCCATCAGGTAGTCCTTCTGGCCTGTCTTTAACCCAACTAAACCAGTAGCCAGAATCCTTCTCGGCCTCCTTCTTTTGATCAAAGGAATGGGAGTATCTAAAACCACACTTTTGAGGCAGTTTCTTACTGCTCTGGTTATAGGCATCATGCTCGTAGAAGAGTTGGGAGAATCCCCAGACTCTAAAAGCCACAGGTTCTAAGGTTTCTACAATTTTCTTTCCAATACCCTGCCCTTGATAGCCAGAGGTAACAAATAGGGCAATCTGAGCATCAAGAGGGGTATAGGCAGAGACTAAAGAACCCATTCCCACCATCTCATCTCCAATGAAAAAGAGAAAGTGTTGATCAGGGAGTTGGGCGTTTATATGGTCATCTGCAAACCTTGAAACCATCTTCACATCCCAACTGCGGGTATATCTAGCCCAACCGATAAATCCCCTTAAGTCCTTATGGCTCTTCCATATGGCTTTGATCAGTGCAGGTTTGTGTTTGGGTCTAATTGGTGCCCAACTCAAAGGGTGGTCATAGCCAGGGTAGTTAGAGAGTGCCTCTTCATTTCTAAAGAAGTCATTGGGATTATCCACCTATCAAATTATCCCACCGTTTTTTTGCACAGGTGAGTGCGCTCAAATATTTATGACAATTCTTGTTACAGATGGTTCGATACCGATTAAGAATAAATTCAGATTTTTGTCTTACTGGGATAGCGAATGATCTTTATTGACACCCTGCTGAATTTTGAGGGGGTATTCAAGTAAGACTTTGAATTTGTTAGTAATATCTATTTCAAAATAAGGAGATTACACCTATATTTGGGCTATGAAAAAGAAAAGGCTTCTGTTTTGGGTAATAGTCATTTTAATTACCTTTTTTATCGTCGGTGCCTTTGATGGGGGTATTGCTGAACTTACGCAAGCAGATGGTTCTGTTGGGGTAATAAGCACATTTACACTTCTTGTGACTTGACTTTGATGAATATCGTTCTTTTGCCAATTTATTGGTTTACAGGTAGGAAGAAGGGTAAAAAGAAAGGGCTACAGGAATAATCCCATAGCCCTTTTATTTAATTAGTTAGTCATTTACAACCCTTAGATGCTTTCTTCCCTCATTTAGCACATTCATTAAGTGATTCTCATCAACATGAACATAGTAGGCCATGGTTGTGGTCACGCTGGAATGCCTAAGTTGCTTCATTAAGGTAGAGGGTGGCACTTTTGTTGCGTAGTAGGTGGCATACATATGGCGTAATTTGTGCGGGGATAGATTAGGAAAAGGAATACCTTCCTTAGAATGAAAATATATATGGAACCAATCTCTCAAACACCTATGGGAAGAGCAATCAACTTCCCAATCCCCATATTCATCCATAAGCCAATCAGGCAATAAGACCTGACCTACTGTTTTAGCCTTTTGGATTGAGTTGTCATGAGCAATTCTTTGAAATTCCACATGGATGCTGTTTTTGATCACCTTATGCTTATACATGGTTTCGCCAATCCTCAAACCAGCATGAAGCATTAAATTGTCATACATCTGAACCCTTTTCTGGTATTTATTTCTTGGGGTTTGAATGTAGGCATCAACCTCTTCAAAATCGGGTAGATCAAAGATTGGATGACTCTCTCTACCTACCTTCATAGTAGTTCCAAGAAGGATGTTCAAAGTAGCAATAGTTGATCTCTTGGTTCTTGGATTTGGATACCTGAAATTGACCATATTCCATAGATCAATTTCCTTTGGGGGATAGGGGAATTGGTCAAGAGGTAACCTATTGATAAGCATGGTCCATTCCCTCTTAGTAGAAGATGCTAATTGCTTATTTTCTAGTGCATATTTTTTGGAAACAAGAAAAGGACAGTAGTCTCTCATCGCTAGGCAGGCGTTAATCTGCCGGCAAAAAAGAGAAATACCTATTGACCATGAGGCATTCCCACTTTGTCTCTAATAATTTCAAATTTTGTGTAGAACTCTGCAAGGGATATGCCAGTCGCTGTTTCAAACGCAGACTTGAAATCCTTTCCGAGCCCCAAATTTCTATAAATATCCAAGTACTTATACATCCCAACTGACGCCACTATGTACTCTGTGGCTACGCATCCAATTCCATAGGGGTTTTCATAGTTTGAGGAAGGATTGAAATTTGCATAGGTATACTGTTCAAGAGGAAGGTGCCTCTTGCTTTGATAATCTCGTTGTAAAACCTCTTCATTTCTACCTTCCATGTACGTTGAAACTCGAGAAAGGTCAGAAAAAGATATTCCAATGAAATAAGCACCCCCTTCAATAAACCAAGTATTTGCTCGTACCGGCCAGTTTGCACCATTGCTTAATTTTGCTTGAACTGAATGAAAGTATTCATGTGCTGCAGTTTGCAGAGACGAAGGTCTTAGTCTCTGCTGATTAGACTCTGACTGCAGCACAAAGAAACCTGAAGAGACAGAATTTGAAAAATATTGATTATTTAAAGAGTCTTTACATGGTGAATATCCAGCATTTCTGGACTTTGCATTTCCTTACT
>JBJTHM010000094.1:0-5007 GCA_046094465.1 Rhodoluna sp.
TCAATGGTGGTGGTGGGGTATGCACCGAAGCCTAAATCGACCACCAGTGGCGTATCCACCGCACGCATCACCGGATGATTGGCAATGAACCGATCAACCCTCCTGAGTCGGTTAGGGTTGGTGGTTCCTCGGGTGATGACACCGATGGGCTTACGCGGCATGTGTTTAAGGCTAACTAGATAAACTTGGGGCATGGCTGAATACACACTCATTCTTTTAAGTCGATTAGAAAAAGTCAATCCTAAAACATCTGTGGTTGGTATTGAGATAGACCGTGAGCGAGTTGCAAACGCAGTTCAATTTCAAACTGAGAAACTCAGATTTCTTCATGGTGGGTTTGAGATTCCACTCACTGCGACAGGAATGAAAGTAGATGTCATCAGGGCAATGAATGTCTTAAGGCAATACGAAGAAAGAGAAGTTTTACCAGCCTGGAAGGTACTGCAGTCCAGACTAAGCGACAGGGGAATAATAGTGGAGGGAACCTGCGATGAGATTGGTCGTTTGGCAACCTGGATTACTTTGGATAGTTCTGGGCCTAAAACTCTGACCCTTTCATACCGACTGGCAGGTTTACAAGAGCCAAGCAAAATAGCCGAAAGATTACCTAAAGCTCTGATTCATCACAACGCTAACGGCAAGCAAATACATAAATTACTATTCGAACTAGATAGAGCCTGGGCAGCTCATTCCGCAATTGCGGTTTTCTCGCCAATACAGCGCTTTAGGAAAACCTGCGAAAGCTTGATTCAAGACGGCTGGCCGATAACTAAAGATCCTAAACGCTGGCGACTTGGTGAACTAACTGTTGCCTGGGATGCAGTAAAGGCTTAGCGTTTTCTAAACTCGCCGAGATCAACTACTCCACCTGCATCGGGAGGAACAATTTCCTCGAGTGCTGCCGAAACCAGTGAGCCGTCGGCTAGTTCAACCTGAACGGTTAACTCTTTTAAATTTCTTTTCACCAAACCAAGTGCAATGGGGCCCATCTCATAGTGCGAAGCAACAGAAGTGATGACACCTACCTGATCAGAACTAAGAATCTTGGCACCTCGTTCAGGTATTAGGTGACCAGATCCATCCAAATGTAAAAACACCAGCCTTCTTGGTGGTGCGCCAAGATTGTGGACTTTGGCAACCGTTTCTTGTCCGCGATAACAGCCTTTATCTAGATGCACGGCGGTAGTTAGCCAATCGAGTTCGTGCGGAATAGTTTTCTCATCTATCTCATTCGGGCCGGTTGGCCTGAAAGCCGCAATCCTCAGCGATTCAAGGCTTTCTAGGCTAGCCTCTAAAAGTTCCGGCTTTGAGACTGCCACTGATTCAAAGTAAGTCCAGTCAGATCCGGAAACCTTTGAGTATCGATAGCCGCCAAGAGATACCTTTGGCCAACTATCTTTCCAAACGTAGCTTGATTCAACTAGAGGTTTCTGAAGAGTTCCAAAAACTTTGTATCCCTCAAGAACAGTTATTTCTACCTGACTTCTGAAAATGAGTCTTTTGAAGGCATTTATAAGATCTTCAAAACCCTGACCGAAGGTAATCAATAAGAGTGCATCGTTGGTTGCAACTATGTGAAAATCTCTCAGGACCCTGCCTTGAACATCAAGCCACAGTGCTTCAGTCGAGTCACCGGGTGCTAAGACGTCTAGTTTCTGGCTAAGGATGTCATTTAGCCAAGTAAGTCGATCAGCACCCTTTACCACTAATACTTTTTTATCTAGCTCGACATAGCTCTGGCCAGCTAGGAGAGATTTCTGTTGCGTAAACGGATTACCTGGAACCTGGTTCATCATTCGACTCGGTTAAGCTCAACAGATACCAGCGGCACTAATTCATCTCTTACTGAACCAGCAACTTCCATAATCCAAAATAGTTTTGTCACACCATCTTTAGTTAGAGTGCCATACATTCTTTCTGCATAGCCCCAACCTTTGCCGGCTTCAAGTAGATGCATGGGCATATGTGAACCGGCAACTGTTCTCATATCTATTCGGCCGTTTTTAACCTGACCCGCATAAAATTCATAGGCACCGCCGGGATGAATTATTGAAGCCTCAATATCGAATCCGCCTCGCTCATTACGAAAAGTTTCTAGTTGCTCTGCAGAAGTTATTTTTCTCTCACCGCTACCTGGCAATACGGCTGGACCGTGATCAGCACTCTCTGCTGGTTTGGCTAAGCGCCAGAAACCCAACTCGGCTGGTAGTTCCAAATCTTCATCTAGAAGTTTTGCTGTTGCGTGATATGTCAGGTAGTTGCCCTGGCCTACTGAAAAAGTAATTCGCTGTTGAAACTTGTGCTCTTTTAGATCAGCTTCATCAATGAATTTATTACTCACCACACCCACACCTTCCCAGGTGCCAATAAGGAAGGCTAAAGGGTTTAACTCAACAGGTAAACCTTCGGGCAGAACAAACAACTAGCGCTGGCCCTTGAAGAGCTTGTAGATAACCAGGATGCTGATGGCTCCAATAGCCAAACCAGCTAGGACAAGTAATCCAGTGAAAAAAAGGTCAATAGGCATGATTCAAGTTTAAGGCCTAAGCAGGATGTATAGGCCGGCCAAGCCCAAGATGGCCCAAGAACCGCCAGCTGCATAGATCAGTCGCCAAACTATGCCATTGGTATGTGATGACAGTAAATGCACCAGTGAGACGAGGGCAATGGAAGCCGCTGCTAGAACCCCGAAGCTTCTGATGGCATCCTGCTGGTTCAGATACAGGATTGAAAGCACCGCTCCAAGGGCAACTATGCCCCAAACGGAGGCAATTGCAAGCCAGTCTTTGCTCATAAACCCATCTTGCCCCAAACAGGTAGGATTAATGCATTAAAACAGGAGGCAAAATTGGCACATTTGCTCATTCTGTCTGACCACTCAGACCACAGCATGCTTCCGGCTCTTGCCCTGCTAAGCCACAAGGTTAGATTTATCCAGGCCGATCCTGTTGCCCTGATGAATGCCCCTGCCACCGATGTGGTACTCCTGGATGCAAGAAAAGACCTGGTAAATGCCAAATCCCTCGCCAGCTTGCTAAAGACCACCGGCCTATCTTGCCCGATGATCCTCATTGTCAGTGAGGGTGGTCTAGCTGGCATTTCAAATGAGTGGGGTGCAGATGATTTCATGTTGGAAAGCGCGGGACCTGCAGAGATAGATACGAGAATCAGGCTAAGTATTGCCAGAAGCCTCGCTTCAGATAACTACGGAAAGATTCAAACCTCAGGTGTAGTTATCGACGAAGCATCATACTCTGCAAAACTTCACGGTGAGCCGATGGATTTGACCTTTAAGGAGTTTGAACTTTTGAAATTCCTAGCTCAGCATCCTGGCCGAGTCTTCACCAGAGACCAACTATTGAGTGAAGTCTGGGGTTACGACTATTTTGGTGGTACTAGAACAGTTGATGTTCACATCAGAAGGCTAAGAGCCAAGCTGGGTGATTTAGAGGGTCTAATTAGCACTGTCAGAAACGTTGGCTACCGCTTTAACCTTGTGGTTGAAGATGAACCAAGTGTTACTGGTGGTTACTAACTATTTACCTGAAGTAAAGATAAAACTGCAAGGATAGGAAACATGTCTGAAGAAACCATGGCAATCCCATTGCCACCGAGTGGTTTCGACCTGCCTAATAATCGCTTCTTTGATCGTGAGCTATCTTGGTTGGCTTTCAATGAGCGAGTACTTGAATTAGCTGAAGATAAGAATCTTCCACTCCTGGAAAGAGTTAACTTTCTAAGCATCTTTGCTTCAAATCTGGATGAATTTTTGATGGTTCGAGTTGCCGTACTAAAAAGAAGAATTGCAACCGGTCTTGCTGTCACCTCAAGCAGTGGCCTTGAACCCCAAGAAGTTCTAAATCAGATCAGTAGAGTTGCCCACCAACTTCAGCAAAGGCATTCAAGACTTTTCTTAGAAGAAATTGAACCAGCGCTAGTAGCCAACCGAATTAGCATTGGCACCTGGGCCGAGTTAGAACCAAGTGAGAAAGAGCAGCTGGCGGATTACTATCGCAAGCAAGTTTTCCCCATTCTGACACCTCTGGCAGTGGACCCAGCTCACCCCTTCCCATATATTTCTGGCCTGTCACTGAACATCGCTGTTGTGGTCAAGCACCCTCAAGATGAGAACAAGCTTTTTGCCAGGGTGAAGGTGCCACCGACCCTGCCAAGATTTGTTCGTGTCAATGGAACAGCATCCGGAGTGAAGTTCATCGCTCTTGAAGAAGTGATTGGTGAGCATCTAGGGGCACTTTTCGAGGGCATGGAAGTTCTGCAGCACCATAACTTCAGAATTACAAGAAATGAAGATCTTGATGTTGATGAAGATGAAGCCGAGAACCTTCTTGAAGCTCTAGAAGCCGAACTGGCTAGAAGAAGATTTGGGCCAGCGGTTAGGTTAGAGGTATCCAACACCATTGATCCTGAAGTGCTTGATCTTCTAAAAGAAGAACTAGACATAGAAGAAGAGGATGTCTACCGTCTCGAAGGTCCTTTGGATCTGACTGGTTTGAGCGTGCTTGCTGAAATGAAGCGAGCCGAACTGCACTACCCGAATCATGCCAGAGTCTCTAACCGTTTCATCAAAGCCGCTGCTGAGGAAGAAAAGAGTATCTTCAAGGTCCTTCGGGAGCGAGATATTTTGGTGCATCATCCCTATGAATCGTTCTCGACAAGTGTGCAGGCCTTTATCGAGCAGGCAGCTAAAGACCCTAAAGTCTTTGCGATCAAACAGACTCTCTACCGCACCAGCGGTGACTCTCCCATTGTTAATGCGCTAATCAGTGCGGCAAATGCTGGCAAACAGGTGCTCGCTCTGGTTGAAATCAAGGCTCGCTTTGATGAAGAGAACAACATCGGGTGGGCAAGAAAACTTGAGCAATCTGGCGTTCACGTCGTCTATGGAATTGTCGGACTAAAAACCCACTGCAAACTGGCCATGGTTATTCGACAAGAAGAAGGCAAGCTCAAGCGTTACTGCCACATTGGCACAGGTAACTACAATCC
>JBJTHM010000095.1:0-2983 GCA_046094465.1 Rhodoluna sp.
GTTGTATTCACTGTAATTTTGCATTGAGTCGCTCCTGTATAGATCTTATGTTAAATCAGCGACAAAGTCGGGATCTCGCGTTATTTCATGTACTGCAATAACAAGCAATTTATATTTAGAGACCTGAGTAAACGTGCAAACCTTTGAAGAAAAGGTTCACGATAGTGAAGTTAAAGATCACTGCACTGAAGCCAATTAGGGTTAGCCAGGCTGCCTTCTTGCCTTCCCAACCACGGGTGGTGGTGGCATGAAGGTAGGCAGCATAGATAGTCCAGATAATAAAAGTCCAAACCTCTTTGGTGTCCCAACCCCAGAATCTGTGCCATGCCTTATCTGCCCAGATTGCTCCAGCAATCAGGGTAAAGGTCCAGAGAATAAATCCAATTACGTTGAACTGGTAAGAAAGCTTTTCTAGTTTTTCAACATCAGGAAATACCTTGAGTACTTTGCTCTTACTCTTACCGCTCTTGATTAGAAGCAGCGCTGCAAGGGCTGCGGCGATTGTGAAAAAAGCGGTTCCTAAGATTGCTACGCTAACGTGGATTACCAGCCAGTAGTCCTGAAGAGCTGGCATAAGTGATTCAACCTGAACATAAAACAGTGTGTTAGCCGATCCGATGACTAGAACCACAAACCCGATTACAAAAGTTGCAATGAATCTAATGTCTTTGAAGAACAAGGAGATTAGGTAGATAGCACTGACCACAAATGCTCCAGAAATACTGAATTCAGACATATTCGCCCAAGGAACACGATTAGCCGCTATGCCTCTGGTTAGCACCCCGGCACCATGAATCAGTGTGGCAAGGCCTGCCAAGATTAGGCCGATGTTTTCAACTCTCAGTGCACTAGCGGTTTGCTCTTTTTTGGTGGCCTTTGCTCTATTGGCAAGGCTCACTGTTAGCACCAGAAATGAGATCACATAAACGGTAAGGGCAATTAGCACCATGATTCTTGATGTGGTGGCTAACTCTTGGTTTATCAGGTCTGGATTCATTTGCTCTTTTTCATGGATTTGGCGATTTCTTTAACAATTCTCTCAAGAGATTCATCTCTAGATTTAGCTAGGGCACCAACTTCTGCCCCATCATCTAGCTTTCTGACCCAGATTCTTCTTCTTGGAATCAAAAGCATCAAAATCAATCCAAAGAAGGTAATTATCACTGAGATCAGCACCCAGATATCCATTGGGTTATAGGTGATATCCAATGATGCGAAGCGCTTTACTGACTTGAATTCCAAACTCCCCAGACTATTTGGCAAATCAACCACATCACCTGGCACTAGCTTTACTGCCTTCACCCCGCTCTTGCCACCGGCAACCTGCTTTAGGGTATGGGTGTTTAGCTCATAGGCATTGCTGTTCATACCTTTATCTATACCAAGATCACCCTGATAGACATTCACGGTCATCACCGGATCAAACGGGTTTGGATGCGTTGAAGTAAGGGCACCAGTACTTAGTTTTCCAACGGTTGGATAGAAAAAAGCAATCATGCCAAATTGCTTTTTAGCATCAGGAACTTTGATCACGCCAAGCGAAGTCATGTTGTTATCTTGCGGCAGAAATACCACCGGGCCGCTAAACGATACGGTTCCATCTGGATCTCTAACCACAACATCTAGCGCAAAGCCATTACCGGTTAGATACACCTTTGCATTTGGTAGTGCTATTGGTTCATTGACTTTGATGACTTCATTCTGCTTGGCATCGACAACCGTGGTTGTGACATCAGCTCTGAATTCCAAAGGTTTGGCGTAATTAGCTGGATTGACATAGTCATATTTGATGCTGAACTGATCTAAGCGCAATCTAAACGGGGTTAGGTTCTCTTCGGCAAAAAGTAATCCAGGCTGATAGGAATCATAGGCAGCTCTGTTATTGACGAAGGTTTCACCTTCAACTAGAACTCGCTGACCATTAAACGAGAGTGCTCCACCTAGGGCAACTGTGATGAGTACTCCAACTAGTGAGATGTGAAAGATAAGGTTTCCGGTTTCTCTTAGGTAGCCTTTTTCAGCTCTCAAGCCAACTAGATTCTTACCAACTCGTTCTTCAATTACCTTGTATTTGTTTTCTTTGAGATACGCCAAAGCTTTTTCAAGTTTTATTTTCTCAGCGGTGACTTTCTTGTTTTGCGGTAATCGCGAGAGATTAGTCGGTGCTACCGGAGGCTTTTCTCTTAGCGCTTTGTAGTGAACCGCAATACGAGGTAAGAGACAGCCAATTAGTGAAATAAATAGCAACAGGTAGATTGCTGAGAACCAGCTCGATGCATAGACATCAAATAATTGAATCGAATCTAAAAACTTAGCTAGTTCGGGATTGTTCTTGTAATAGAGATCAACTCCATTTGGATCAGCGCTTCGCTGCGGGTAAATAGAGCCTGGAACAGCAGCCGCAGCTAGTAGCAGTAGGAGAAACAGCGCAATCTTCATGCTGGTTAGTTGCTTCCAAATCCAACGCAGCCATGACTTTAGGGTCAGATCTGGTGCCTGAATTGGTTCGTTGTATTCCTTTTGAACCACGTATTTAGATTGCCGGCGTGAAGCCACTGGTCACCCCCAGCAAAAACTCAATAACTAACTGCCAAAGACCCGTTAGCAGAAGTAGTCCTAGGGCTATCAAGATTCCAGCGCCGATGCGGTTTATCAGTGCGATGTGTTTTTTGACAAAGCCGACAGTTCGGCTAGCAAAGCCAAAGCCAGCAGCGATAAATATAAACGGCAACCCTAAGCCAAGTGAATAAGCGGAAGCCAAAATTGCTCCCCTGCCTACCGAGGCAGCATCAAAAGCTAGGTTCAAAACAGCTGCTAGGGTAGGGCCAATACAGGGGGTCCAACCTAAACCGAAGACCACACCGAGTAGTGGTGCTCCAATCAAACCCGCTTTAGGTTTGGCGTTGATTCTTGCGGTTCGTTGAGCAAAATCAAAACCACCTAATAGGACAAACCCTAAAAGAATAATCAGCACTCCGGAGAT
>JBJTHM010000096.1:0-5388 GCA_046094465.1 Rhodoluna sp.
TGCTACCTCTATATGTGTTCACAGTTTCACCGCTCAAGATCTAAAGGGTAAAGAGAAAGTTGTTTGTCCATGCGGTTATGAGTTCTCAACACAGTTGCTGAAGGATTATGCGAAACTGCGCAAGGAAGTAATTCAGGTGCAAAAGCAACTGGACGACACCTGGCAGGAGCTTCAGGCAATCAAGAATCGTCCAAGAGCGCAATACATTGAAAAAACCTTTGATGTCATGCAGCCGACTGCGGCAGCTTCGGCACCAGCCAAAACAGCAGTTGTTGAACCTGTTAGACCACCAGTGCAAACGGCACCTGCAGCACCTGTAAAACCAGTAGTCAAGCGCAATCGCGTTACTCTTGCTCCGCAGCAGTGGTTGATTTTTGGTGCGAGCATTCTTGTTGCCATCGCAACATCGGTCTTTATCAATGTTCAGGTCGCTGCCGGATCTCCACCTTGGTTCTATCTGACGGTGACAATTCCTCTTGCTTTAGCCAGTGGTTTTGCCGCATTCTGGGGAAGAAAGATTTCTGTGATTTTGGCAAACTTCATGGCAACTTTCTCAACCGCTATGCAACTGGCTTCATTCTTGGTTCTTGCCACGATACTCGTCGATGGCACCGTGATTGACTTCGAGTGGAATTCCGCACCGGCATGGTGGTGGGGAACAGATCTTCTAATCGTTTCCATAATTGCTTGGTTCCTTGCTCGGTTCAAAGCTAACTTCGGCTGGAAAGTTATTTCGCTGGTTGGCTTTGTATTTGCTGTCCAGCTATTTGCATTTGGTCCAATCAACGATGCTTTCCCGATTGGTCAAGGTCAGGTTGGTTTCTTTGCTTCGATAAATGTTGCAGCAGCTGTGGTTCTAGCTTTGCTAAGCAAATCGGTTAGATCATTTAGTTTCGAAGTCAAGGATAAACAAGATGCCGAGTATGAGAAGGATTTAGCGGCACGCGAGGAAACTGCCCTGCAGCGATTCACCCTGGTTGCTGCCGGTGCTCTTTCGTTCCTGGGTATCGGGTTCACCCTCTACAGCTTTGTGTTAGGTGGCTTTGCAATTGAGCCAGCGACATTTAGCCTCTTTGCTCTGATCTGGATTGCTGCCGGTGTATTCCAGAACAAGTGGGTGGATGGCCTCACTACGGATCAGATATTGCAGCAGAGAATAAACCGCCTAGAGCACATAGTCGGGTTCACATCCCTGGCCTTAGCGCTAAATGCCTGGATAAACCTCATCAGTAGCGTTTGGCTAACCGCTTTGGGAACCATTGTGCTTTCCCTAGTTGCAGCAGTGCTAGCTTCTAAGGTTAAGCGCGTATCAGATCACCCGTTGGCTATTCGAATCGCACATTATTCTTTGGTGATTTCTTGGTCAATCTGGTACTTGCAGAGCGGAAGTGCTGGCTCTAACACCAGTGTTCTAGGTCTAGTTCTGATTGGCTTTGCGCTATCACTTCTTTTAAAGCAGTGGTTTAACTTCGAAGGCATCTCCAGCATCCTTGCAACCGCGGCTCACGCATTGGGTTTGGCTATCTTGGCTTACAACCTTCGAATCAACAATGTTTTAGAAGACACCGGATTACTGTTCGCTTTCGCAGCTCTCGGATTAATTCTTTTACTTGCAATCTATTCGCCGATTACAGCTCTGATAGTTAAACGTCACGAGATTCAGCAGAGCAGAGATTGGCACAACGCTATAGCTATTGTCACAGGAATACTTGCGCTACTAATCACAGTTCCCTTGGACGCTAAATCCGGCCAGGAGTACTTAAATCTCATACTGATGCTTGGAGTGGCATCACTCACTGTCGGGGCTTTAGCGCAACTCGTTAAGTCATTCACTGAAGAGTTGAAATCTCTATTGGGCTTATACAGCTACATTTTCCAAGGCGTGCTCGTTGTAGTTCTAATGATGAGCACAAGATCAATTGGAGATCTTCCATTTGTTGCAACTGTTTCGTCACTTCTATCTTTGGTTAACCTTGTTCTAGCTTGGCTAGGTAAGGAGAGAGTTAGAAGCTTTGTCGCATACGGGCTCGCACTAACAGCAGTTTTACTTGGAAACAATTCACTGCTGGAAAGATTCCTTCCCTGGTCACATCTGCTAGTCATTATTGGACTAGTCGGACTAATAAACCTGGTCCAGTATTTTGTTGCCAAGCGTTTAGGTGCAGAGCATAAAATTCTGCTAACTTTCGGATCACTACTTTTTGGAACTGTTTTATCAATAGTTAGTAGTTTTCCAAAGTGGGAAGCAGGCGGCCAGGCCCTAATTGGTTTGATTGAGCTCATGGCTATCGCTTTGATATCTGCTTTACTAGCCGAACGAAAAGTTTCTAATTCAACTAAGCAAGCTTTCCGAGTGAATGCTCTGGTCTATATCGTTCTAGGCTTTGCTACCTTTGCCAACTTAGGCGAGATCAATGCCTCAAGAGTGCAACAGATCTTCGTTGCTCTGCTATTTAGCTTGGTGACACTTCGCCAATTGATGTTGGTAAGCGAAGAGGAGAATAAATCGGTTACCAACGGCTGGTTTGCTCTGGCTCACCTTGGCCCAGTGACAGCCAGCCTGATTCTAAATCTTTATCTTTTAGATAATTTTGGAAACGCAGGGATTCTCACTGAGCTCTATGGACTTCCTTTGGCATTTGCTCTTGCTTTGCCGACTTATTTCAATCGCAATCTGACTAAAGAAAACAAAGCTCTGACTGGGTTGGATATACCGGTTCTAGTGCTGGCAGCTTTGCAACTAGCCAAGGGCGTACTAGCGCTAAATACCTCAGATACCGCACTGACTCGCATATCTGTTGTATTGGCTCTAACGGCTGGATTTGTTTACTGGAGATCTGTTGCTGAGAAGAAAATCTTCTGGGTGGTTTTGGGTTACCTTTCAGGTAGTTTAGGTGCGATTATCGGTGGTCACCTGATTCAAACCAGAGTACTCACTGGCTACCAAGGTCCGGAACTTTATACGCTTCCTCTTTCATTGAGCCTCTTGATTGGCGCATACTTCCTAATCAAGAGAGTCGAGGTGGCTCAAAAAATAAGGAACCTCGCTCTTATTGATGCACCTATCTTGGCACCACTGGTGGTTTCTGCTTTCTATTCACTCAGCCAAGGATTTAGCCAAGAGCGATTACTTTTGAGCTTAGTTTTACTCGCAGCATTTTCTTACTGGCGGTCTATCGAAGAGAAGAAAATTCTCTGGCTCGCTTTGGGATACATTACTTTAGGTCTTGCTTCACAGAGTGGGGCATATCTATCTCAGACTCGGTTGCTGTCGAATGTTTTCTATCCAGAGGTATACACAATCCTGTTTGCTGTATCTCTTCTTATTGGATCTGTATTCCTAGCCAAGCAGGTTGAACTTTCTGAACAACGTTTGCAGTTAGCTCGAATAGATTTGCCAGTGTTGATTCCTGTGGCAGTATCGATTGCATACTCATTGAGTCAAAGTTTGAATGAGACCGGTAATCTGCTTCGGTTACTAGTTTCTCTAGCGTTACTTACCGGCTACGCCTATTTCAAATTGTCCAAACAAAAGCTTTTGCCTTGGGCAATTCTCGGTTACATCGGTGGGCTAGGAAGCTTGATCACGCTGGTTCGATTAGTGCTTGTTCAGACCAATTTGGTATTTGATGGCCCCGAGCTCTACAGCGTGGCAATAGGACTTGGTGTTTATCTTGGTAATCTGCAACTCAGAAAAGCTAGGCAGTTTAAGACAACCCTACTTAGCACCGGATTACCGTTAGCCGCAGTATTGCTGCCATCAATCATTCAGTCTTATACCTATCTAGATAAGCAGTTTGGAGTAATGACCGCTCTTGAGATATCCAGAGTGGTAAGTGTGCTTCTTGTTGCGCTAGCCGCTCTCATACTTGGAGTTAGAGCGGGAAACCTCGGTGCAACCATTGTTGGCGGCTCATCGCTAGCTCTTGTAGTTCTACCGATTACTTGGGTTAGAGCCGGTGAGGCAGAAACATTTGATGTCCAGGTTTCGCTGAGATCACTTGTTATCGCCGCAGTCTTGTTTGCGCTCTTTGCAAGTTTGCGAAGAGCAGAGAAACTACCTGACAACAGTTATATCTATCTCGGTATACCGGTTGCGGTTGCTTTAGGACCTTCGCTGTTTTTGACAATTCAGGCGCTAGGTCAATCTGAGTTACGACAGGTCGACTGGTGGCGCTTTAGCATCGTCGTAGTTGTCTCACTCGTTCTATTAGTGACCGGTGCACTTCGTAATCTAGGTGGAATGTTCTTCCCCGGATTAGTCGGTGTACTGGTCGGAGTACTTCCTTACGCATTCAAGCCAATAGCTTCGCAGTCGTGGTTCCTTTGGGTTGTCTTACTGCTGATGGCTGGAATCATGGTCTGGGTTGCAGTCCGCCTCGAACAGCTACGCAGACTAGGCAAGTCATCGGTTTCCTGGGTGAAGGCCTTGAAGTAGCGGGGATAGGGGAAGAGAAAGATGCCCGGAACAAATCCCGGGCATCAATCTTTAACCGCTTTCTTACTACAACTTGATCCAAACTGTTTGGTCGTGCTCCAACTCACCCTCGATACTTAGATCGTGCTGAGTGGTGACTAAGATTTCACCAGCTGGAATAACTACTGGATCTCCGGCAAAGTTAGATAGCACCAAGACACCGTTGTTGATGTATGCGAGTGTGGACTCATCCATGAACTCAGGTGCCCAGCGGAATTCACCGTTACCCATATCAAACGCCTTACGTTCTTTGATTAAGCGCTTATAAAGTTCCAGTGTTGAACCGGCGATACCTTCTTGAGCACTTCTGGCATATCTGCGGTAAGACTCAGGTTGAGGTAGCCAGGATTTCCCGGTAGTGGAGAATCCGTTTGACTCGTTAGCTCCGGCTTCCCAAGGTAGTGGCACACGGCAGCCATCACGCCCAACTCTCTGACCGTTGGTTCTAAAGAAGGTTGGATCTTCGCGATACTTATTCTCCAGTGTCGTGTGCTCTGGAAGACCAAGCTCTTCACCCTGGTAGATATATGCTCCACCGGGTAGCCCAAGCATGAAGGCAGTTGCCGCTCTAGCTCTCCGCTGACCTTTAGCCTCGTCTGGTTGCTGGTAGTTAGGACCAACCCCATCTCCCTGACGAGGAATCTCGTCGTAACCCATTCTGGTTGCATGGCGGATCACATCGTGGTTTGAAAGCACCCAGGTTGATGGTGCCCCCACTCCACCGAAAGCGTTCAGAGACTCTGTCACAACATCAAACAACTTCTCCTTGCTCCAAGGAGTTTCTAGATAGCCGAAGTTGAAAGTTTGGTGATATTCATCTGGTCTAACCCAACGAGCCATTCGAGATAGTGGGTGAACCCAAGCCTCACCACACATTACTCGTTCGTCATACTCATCGAGAATCTTTCTCC
>JBJTHM010000097.1:0-9381 GCA_046094465.1 Rhodoluna sp.
GAACTGCTCAACCAGTATCGGGTAATCGGTTTTGGCTTTAGCGGGCTGCTGCTTGTAATCATGGGAGCCGCTCTTTGGTTGAGTATCAACTCAGCGCTCAAGCCGCTTCGCGAGGTGTCCGCAGCTTCTGAACAGTTTCGTAAAGGTAAATTAGACTCGAGGCTACCCCAATTAGAAGGCGATAATGAAATTGCTGTTTTAAATCGCTCGCTGAATGAGATGTTGGGTTCAATCGAAGGCTCGCTAAAAGACAGAAATCAAACCGTTGGTCGAATGAAACAGTTCGTCGCTGATGCCAGCCATGAACTAAGAACCCCTCTGGTGACCTTACGTGGTTACGCAGAGCTCTATCGTAAAGGTGCGTTCAAGAAAAAAACCGATGTCGATGAAGCGATGGCAAAAATTGAAAGCGAAGCAATCAGAATGTCAAACCTGGTTGAGTCTCTGCTGGCTCTTGCCAGATTAGATAACCAAACTGGTTTGCAATTGAGCAAAGCTAATCTAACTGAAATCATTACCTCAGTGATTGATAACATCACTGCCGGTTACCCTGAGACCAAAATTAGCGCAGTGAATCTAAACGGTGCAGTGCTAAAAGAATCAGTGGAATGGTTAATTGATGAAGCAGCACTTCGGCAAGTGCTGACCAATTTGATTAGCAACGCAAGGGTGTTCGCAGGTGAGTCAAAAATCGAGGTTGCCTGTGGTGTCAAAGATTCAAACCTAATCATCGAGGTAATCGATCACGGAGTTGGAATTCCAAAGCAGCTTCGCAGTAAAGTTTTCGAGCGTTTCTATCGCAGTGACAATTCGAGAAACAGGGATGTCGGCGGGTCAGGTCTTGGCCTTGCCATCGTCAAGGGCTTGGTCGAAAGACATGGCGGAAAAATAGTCGCAGACGAGACTAAAGGTGGCGGTGCTACATTCCGGATAACCTTGCCAAATCAACAGTCAAAAATCTAAAAGCAGTTATCAACAAATCCCTGAAGATAGACACATTTCCTTCCTATCAACAAAATACTTATTTTCGAAGGAGGTAAGAAATGGCTCAAATACAAGTAGATAGCGAACAGGTCCTCGCCGCTAACAGCACTATCCAAGCGACAATTGCAAAGGTTCAGGCTGAAGTTGACGGACTGCACGCCCAGCTGCTGAGACTTCAAGAAGTCTGGCGAGGCTCAGCATCTTCCAGTTTTCAAGAACTGGTTGGACGCTGGAAAATCACCGCAACCACAGTCGACACCCAACTTGGTGAACTTGGTAACGCGCTCCGAATTGCTGCAAGCCAATACAGCGAGATCGAAGCGGCCAATCAGCGACTATTCATCTAGCATCACGGAAGATGAATTAAAGGGGTGGAACCGATGAAGGTTCCACCCCTTTTAGCCGGAGCGATTCGCGGCTAAGTTTAGAAATCCATCCCTCCACCAGCTGGCATCTGTGGTGCTGCTGGCTCAGGCTTGTCGGCTACGACAGCCTCAGTGGTTAGGAACAGTCCAGCAATAGATGCAGCGTTCTGCAGCGCAGAGCGAGTCACCTTTACTGGGTCGTTGATGCCGGTCTCAAGCATGTCGACATACTCACCGGTTGCCGCGTTGAGGCCATGGCCTGAAGGTAGGTTTGCAACCTTCTCAGCAACGACACCTGGCTCTAGGCCCGCGTTGACGGCAATCTGCTTTAGTGGAGCAGAGATGGCAACCTTCACAATGTTGGCACCAGTTGCCTCATCGCCAGAGAGCTTCAGCGAGTCAAACGCGGCTTTACCGGCCTGGATTAGAGCAACACCACCACCGGCGACGATACCCTCCTCGACAGCAGCCTTGGCGTTACGCACGGCGTCTTCAATACGGTGCTTGCGCTCTTTTAGCTCAACCTCGGTCGCTGCACCCGCGCGGATAACGGCAACACCGCCGGCTAGCTTGGCTAGGCGCTCCTGAAGCTTTTCACGGTCATAGTCGCTGTCGGTGTTGGTGATTTCACGACGAATCTGCTCAACGCGACCTGCGATCTGCTCCTTTTCACCAGCACCGTCGACGATAGTTGTCTCGTCCTTTGTGATGACTACCTTGCGAGCAGAGCCCAGCATATCTAGCGTTGCGTTCTCTAGTTTTAGACCAAGTTCTTCAGTGATAACAGTTCCACCGGTCAAGATTGCAATGTCCTGAAGCATCGCCTTGCGACGGTCACCAAAGCCTGGTGCCTTCACAGCCACAGAACGGAAGACTCCGCGCATCTTGTTTAGAACTAGAGTAGCCAGAGCCTGACCTTCAACATCCTCAGCGATTATCAAAAGTGGCTTACCTGACTGCATTACCTTCTCAACGATTGGAACAATTTCAGTTACCTGAGAAATCTTGCTGTTCGCAATCAAAACGACTGCATCTTCAAGCACAGCTTCCTGACGCTCTGGGTCTGTTACAAATAGACCAGAAATGAATCCCTTGTCAAAGCGCATACCGTCGGTTAGTTCAAGATTGATACCAAAAGTATTTCCTTCTTCAACTGTTACAACACCTTCGTTACCGACCTTGTCGATTGCATCGGCGATGATTTCACCAATAACGGTGTCACCTGCTGAAATAGATGCGGTTGCAGCAATCTGCTCCTTGGATGAAACAGGCTTGGCCTGCTTAAACAGTTCAGCGATCACTGCCTCAACTGCTTTCTCAATTCCACGCTTTAGGCTAATTGGATCTGCACCGGCTGCGACATTTCGCAATCCTTCGCGAACAAGTGCCTGAGCTAGAACAGTTGCTGTGGTTGTTCCATCTCCAGCAACATCGTCAGTCTTCTTGGCAACTTCTTTGACCAGTTCGGCACCGATTCTCTCGTAAGGATCTTCTAGTTCGATTTCCTTCGCAATTGACACACCATCATTGGTGATAGTTGGTGCACCATATTTTTTCTCTAGAACCACGTTGCGGCCTCTAGGTCCTAGGGTGACCTTTACTGTGTCGGCAAGGATGTTCAAGCCGCGCTCAAGACCACGACGTGCCTCTTCGTTAAAGCTAATAATTTTTGCCATGTTTGGTTACGCCCTCCTGGACGAGTCATAAAACGGATAATTAGCACTCAAGGATTGAGAGTGCTAATCTATTTTGGCACTCACTGCCCCAGAGTGCAAGTTTGGGCTTAAAGTCATAGACCACCCTAGATAAGGGTGGTCTAATCCGTTTAGCTGTTCTTAGATAACGTGAACGTTGTCGGCCTGTGGGCCCTTGTCGCCGTTCTTTACCTCGAACTCAACTCTCTGGTTTTCCTTTAGTTCCTTGTATCCATCGCCCTGGATGGCTGAGAAGTGAACGAACACATCAGCACCTCCATCTTGAGTAATAAAGCCGAAACCCTTCTCAGAGTTGAACCACTTTACGGTTCCTTGTGCCATGTGTTGCTCCTATAACTTTGTTTCATTCAGATCCGGTACTTCCTTCACTGCAGCCTCATCAACTTTTCGCTGAACTGATTCCGAGTGTTGTAGCAAACGAATCCTTTTAAGACTTAGTTCAGTCTAGGGTGCATATTGGGGTTATTACCAAGAAAATTTTGGGGCTATAACGGGACTGTTATAGAGCAAAAAGCCCTAGATTTAGGGGTTTTTAGGCTCAAAATTAGTACCTAAGCGAACTTCGATCGGATACTTTGCGTCCTTTTTCAGCTCAATCGGAAGTTTTCCGACGATCAGTTGGATTCTCTTAGCAAGCCCGCGGTAGTCCTCTTTTTGGATTCGGATACTGGATTTCTCAAAGGTGAAATCCAGCGTCCTGGAATATGGAACAACTAACTTTCCATCGAGAAGCTGCTGACCAATTATGCTGGCGTATCTTCTGCTTCCAGAGGCATCAATTACGGTGATTGGAATATTCAAATCAACACCATTCACGATGCGCTGAGTTGGTTTTGGATTAGAGAATGCACTAGTTGCATACTGCAAACCAAAGTATCCGGAGGAGCTCAAAACAACTGAGGCCACTGTGAGCCAAGCGAATTCAATCCAACGATCCTTAGCGGTCTTTCTGGCTCGGTGCCGACCAGCATGCTGATAGTCTGCGGCCAGCAAATCTATAGCGTCTTGGGTCTTAGGCTTAGCCATGAAGAATCCTTTCAGGTACCTGTTCTATATTAGGTTCCTAACCTGTGAGAAAACTGGAGAAATGAAATAAATGACTGAACGTAAAGTTGAAAAGACTGAAGCCGAGTGGCGTGAAGAACTCACCGAATTTGAATACCACGTGCTGCGTGAGGCTGGCACTGAGAGAGCATTCACGGGTGAACTACTCAATGAGGAGCGCACTGGCACTTATCACTGTCGAGGCTGCGGAGCTGAACTGTTTACCTCAACGACTAAGTTTGATTCGCACTGTGGTTGGCCCAGCTTCTATGAACCTAAAGAGGACCACGCTGTCGAACTTCGAGAAGATAACTCACATGGCATGAAAAGAGTTGAGGTTCTTTGTCGAGCTTGTGGTTCACACCTGGGTCACGTCTTTGAAGATGCTCCTCAGACTCCAACTGGCGATCGCTACTGCATCAACTCAGTGAGCATCACCTTCACAGAGAAGTAATCAATGACTAAACGCGCTCTGATAGTCATTGACGTTCAAAAGGGATTTGCCGAATGGGATATCAAAGGTGAACGGAATAATCCCGATTGTGAAGCTAACGTGGCGAAGTTAATTGCCGCTTGGCGCGAGAAGAATCAACCAATCGTCTATGTGAAGCACAACTCTAAACTGCCAACTTCTGTTTTGCGACCAGGCCAAGAGGGAAACGATTTCAAGGAGATCGTCACTGGTGTTCCTGACCTGCTAGTTGAAAAATCAGTCAACTCGGCTTTCTACGGAGAGCCAGATCTTTACCAGTGGCTTAAAAACAGCGAAATATCAGCTGTTGCAATCTGTGGTATTCAGACCAATTTGTGTTGTGAGACCACCGCAAGAATGGCCGGAAATTTAGGTCTCGATACCTGGTTCGTTTTAGATGCCACCCATACGTTTGCCAAAACAGTGGGTGAGATAAAGGTTTCTGCTGAAGAGTTGGCAAAGGTGACAGCAGTGAATCTCTCTGGTGAATTTGCTGAAGTAATTGACACCGAAAGTGCAATTACTAGGCTTGAAGTAGCGGACTGAAAGGAAAAACCGTGAGTGATTTTGACTCTGCAAAGTTCAAGAAAAAACTAAAGAAAAAGATTAGGAGAAGAATGAATGGTAAGCGCATAAGCATTAAGACCTCAGGCCCAATTTATTTCCTCGGTGGTCTGGGTGCTGCTATCTACTACGTCTCTACAGCAACGGATTTTTGGATGGGGGTCCTTGGTATCTTGAAAGCTTTGGTTTGGCCAGCTTTCCTAATCTTCGCAGCCCTAAGTGGCCTGAAAGCCTAAAAAATATAAAAAAGACCCGAGCGTTTTGCTCGGGTCTTTTCTTTGTTTCGGTCCTAGTCTCTTCTCAGCCTTCTTGCATAAGCGATCGAAAGAGCTCCAAATAGGGTCAAGGCAATCGCGAATGGCAATAGGTTAGAGTCGCTTGCACCGGTGTCAGCAAGTTCGTCGGTTCCACCAGAGTTTGAATCTCCCTCAACCATTGGTCCAGCAAGCCATACTCTAACTGTGCTGGTTGCTCCGGCACCTGAGTGAACAATGGTTAGAGTTGAGAGCTCTGCCGAAGGCTTCAGCCATGCGCTAACACCAACATCCTCACCGACGTCGCTGTTTCTCAAAACAACATCATTTGCATTTTTGGTAACGACAGGGACATCGGTTGGATCGGTGACATCATCACAGATGGTTGGTTTGTTCACATCTGTATCACAAAGGTTGAAACCAACTGGATCTGCTGAACCGACCAGTTCGTCACCGGTTAGAGCCACATCCGCTGCTGTCTTTGCAGAGATGGTTACTTGGTCAATGTCCACATCGCCAATCGCAATTCCAAGTGAATCTGCCGGCACTGGCGAAGTAAAGGTGATTGTGGTGGTGCTGGTGATGTATGGAGCATCCGTCCGGGCAACACCTAGCTTGAGGAAGTTATTCGTGGTTGAAGCGCCACTTGCACCAAAAACTGCCCCAAATGGAGTTCCCTCTGAAATCCACTCTTCCGCTGAGTCGACTACTTCAATCCGGTTACCATCACCTGCAGCACTAAAAACAGATGAATAGGTGGCTGCTGGAATTGTGGTTCCAACAAAAGTGATACCACCAGAGTAGGTGCTGGTGCCAGCATCGAATGATGGCTCAGCCCAAATTCCGTAGTCAGATGTTCCTGCAGCAAAAGCTGGTGACATGGAAAACAGCGCGATACCTGAGGTCATTGCGAAAATTGCAATTTTCTTAACTGTTGATTTTGATTTCTTTGACAATTTTTTTCTTTCTTTTTTGGATTTTATTGACTTAGAGCCGACCAGGGGACTCGAACCCCTAACCCTCGCATTACAAGTGCGATGCGCTACCAATTGCGCCAGGTCGGCTTGGACAAGACTGTCCGAGAGAAAGTTTAGCGGTAAAACCAAAGTTAAATAACTAAGTGGCCGAGCTTAGGATCGACCACTTAGTTCAGAAAACTCTAACTACTTCTTCGCCTCATACTTGATAGTCAAAACTGAGGATACGAAAGGTCCGTAATCCTTACCACTTAGCGTGGCACGATACTTATACTCTCCCGCCTCGGTCTTTACTAGAGCAAAGCCGACGCTGGTTGAACCTAGGCGAGCCTTGATCTTGCGGAATTCAGTCCAAGATCCACCCGGAGCTTGCTCTTCAACAAGGATGTCAAAGTTCTTCACCTTGGTATCTGACAGGTCAAGTTCACCGACGATGTTCGCACGGTCCCCAACAGTCAGAACTGGGTTTTCTCCGGTTGCAGTGCGCAAAACAATCTGCTTTGCCCCTGGAGTTGAACAGGCAGCCAAAGTAACTGCCAGAACAGTTGCGATAACTGCTGAAAATATTGACTTCTTCATTCGGTTTTCCTTACCTTATTTCTTGTTTACTTCGAAGAATTGAGCAAATCTACCTGGGTTAGGCAAATCTGCGGCTACATCATTCCAAGTGTATTGCACACCATTCACCAGAATGTGAGGAGTTCCCTGAGGAATTGTGTCTCCGGTAACAGCTTTTTGGCTGAAAGCCTCATTAGTGCGATTGTCGATGAACTTGGCATAACGCTTCTGGTCAATACACTCGTTGATTTCACCATCAACATTTACCCCAGCTGACCTGAGCGTGTCCTTGATCTGAGCGTCTGTTGGGCCAGAGGTATTTTCCTGTGGTTGATTCGCATAGAGAGCTGTATTCACATCAAAGAACTTCTGCGGCTGTGAGTTAGCAACGCAGAAAGCCGCGTTAGTGGCTCTTGAAGAGTAGTTGTTGAGCGACTGGCCATCCAGGAATGAGATCGGGTGATATTCAACAGCAGCAAGACCCTTGTCTGCCCAGTTACGAACCTGGGTGCCGTTTGGGTCCTCGAAGAGTTTACAAATCGGGCACTGATAGTCCTGGTAAATAACAATACGGTTTGTCTTTTGAGCCTCAGCCTCGGTAATCAGGTTCAAGTCTTTACCAACTATTACGCCACCCAAAGCAGTGACATTTGCTGGTGTCTTCTTAGCATTTTCACCATTGTTGATTGCACTCTGGCTGAAACTGAAAATCAACCAGGTAACCCCAGCGACAACACCGATGACGGCAAGGGTCACTGAAGTGGTAACGATCAAACGCTTGCGCTTATCACCTTTGGCGCGCTTCTCTCTAAGCTCACGGGCCTTAGCGCGGGCAGCCTCACGCTGCTCAGAACGGGTTGGACGCGGGTTTAGCGACATAGTAATGACACCTCTTAGAATTTGGGGGTTTTGGCCAAGTGCCAAAACTGCATAGGTTGTTAAGTCTAAGGGACAGCCTAGGTAATGCGATAATAGAAAAACCTGTGGATTTACCCTCAGGGACCCATTCACTACGGATCGTGCGGCTCGTTCCTGCCGCTGAAGGAGTAATAAATTGGCAACAGTAACATTTGAGGCAGCTACCAGGCTCTATCCTGGTGGAGTTCGCCCAGCGGTCGACAAGATTGATCTGACCGTAAAAGACGGAGAATTTCTAGTTCTCGTCGGTCCATCCGGTTGTGGTAAGACCACGACCCTACGTATGCTAGCCGGACTTGAAGAAGTCAACGAGGGAAGAATCCTCATCGGTGATCGAGACGTAACACAGGTCCCACCTAAGGACCGAGACATTGCGATGGTTTTCCAAAACTACGCTCTCTACCCACACATGACAGTCGCTGAGAACATGGGCTTTGCTCTAAAGATTGCTGGAGTCAAGAAGGATGAGCGTGCTGCTCGTGTTCTTGAAGCCGCAAAGCTTTTGGACCTTGAGCCATATCTTGACAGTAAGCCAAAGGCCCTATCTGGTGGTCAGCGTCAGCGCGTTGCGATGGGTCGTGCGATTGTTCGTAAGCCAGAGGTGTTCCTCATGGACGAGCCACTATCGAACCTAGATGCAAAACTTCGCGTTCAGACCAGAACTCAGATTGCATCACTTCAGCGCCGCCTCGGTGTTACAACCGTTTATGTAACCCACGACCAGGTTGAAGCTATGACCATGGGTGACCGTGTGGCCGTTCTCAAGGACGGTTTGCTCCAGCAGGTTGATTCACCGAGAGAACTCTATGAGCGTCCAGCTAACGTATTCGTTGCTGGCTTCATTGGCTCACCAGCCATGAACCTAATCACCAGCAAGGTTGTCTCCGGTGGCGTTCAGTTCGGAAACCAGACTCTCAAGGTTTCGCCAACTGTTTTGGCTAAGACTAAGGCTAAGCAGATCACCGTAGGTGTCCGCCCAGAAGATCTAGTAGTCACCAAGAGTGAAGGAATCCAGGTCACCGTTAGCATCATCGAAGAACTCGGTGCAGATGCTTTCCTCTACGGCAGTACAACTGTTGAAGGTAAGGAAGTTGATATCATCGCTCGCGTTGGCTCAAAGAGCTCACTTCGTTCCGGTGACAAGGTATTCCTAAAGCCTTCCGGTGGCATCACACACCTGTTCGACATCGAGTCAGGACTTCGCTTGAACGATGACGGTCCTAAGAAGGCTGTAGCTAAGGCTGCCCCAGCTGCGACCAAGGCTCCAGCTAAGAAGACTGCTGCGAAACCAGCTGCAAAGAAAACTGCAGCAAAGCCTGCTGCTAAAAAGCCAACCTCTAAGAAGCCAGCGGTGAAGAAAGCTGCACCTAAGAAGAAGTAAGTTCTAAAAACTAAGAATAGTGGCCCGAATCTTTCGGGTCACTATTTTTTTATCTAGCGCAGTCTGGCTTTGGCAACCTCATACAAAACAACTGATGCGGCAATCCCGGCGTTCAACGATTCGGTATCTTTTGCAATTGGAATAGAAAC
>JBJTHM010000098.1:0-2986 GCA_046094465.1 Rhodoluna sp.
GAGCGATTGGAGGAGGCTTAGACTACTTGATTCAAAGGCTGTAACCGTAGAGGCTGTCAATCAAAGCAAATGAGTTTTCAGCAACGCCTTGCTTCACAGGTTAGGATAATGTGCTTGCTTGCGCTTCTTCTCTTTGCGCCTGCTGCCTGGAGCGCAGAATCAAGAGCTGCTTACGTGAAATACTCTCACCAGAGCGACAAGCTCTCGAACCAACAGATGAGTTCATCAACAATGGAGTCAATCTCAAAGTGGAACAGGATGAAACTTGCTGGAACAAGCTGGACACTAGAGCACATCACTCAACACTCCAAACCAAAGCGGCCACCAAGCACAGCCAACGAATTAACTCTTACATTTGATGCAACTGGGTGGAAGATATCTGGGAGCGCTGGATGTAACATCTACGCCTCTGATCTGATAACTAAAGGAACTGAGCTGATTTTGTCGAATATAGCTTCGGGGGCCATGTACTGCGCCGAGGATATAATGCTGTATGAAGCCAAGTTTTTAGAGATGCTCGCAAAGGTGAACGCAATTGACCTTATTGATAACGTCACACTTGTCTTGGAGACTCCCAATCAGGATGTCATCAGATTTACTCGCAACTCCCCACGTTGAAAGGAGTTACATCAGTTTCCTAACTGTTGATTAAGTGGGGTCTCAGGCCCGGCAGCGGCAGGGAGTTGTATATCTTGACTAACTGTGAACACGATCAGGGAGTCCTTGGGGATCTCTACGAGAGGCGGTATTTGGGTAGGTTCTTTTTGGAAGAATGCGCTGATCAGACGGATGCCAACATCAACTCCTAAGACTCCAAGCAATAATGGAGTAACGTTGCTACCGCCGCCTTCTTTAAAGGAGTCGGCCAATGCGACTCCAAGCAGTGCAGAGACTAGGTTAGAATTAACAACTGACTCAGCAACAGAACTCGCCTTGGTTGGTGGAGGTACGAAGAACTGACCATAGTTCTCAGGCTTGATTTGTGCAGGAATAAGCCGTCCCTCGCTAGGTATCGGTACATTGAGACCTCGATAGACAGCTTTTTCAACCACAATATAGTCACCACCATCTCTCTTTTGAATTAACGCCGTCAAGATAGTGTTTGATGGCAAAGCTATTCGTCCATCTTGAGAATATACTGGCAGTGCAGTGAGTAGTGTAACCGGCAAGTCATACCTGCTGGTAGGATCCAGTACGATATCAAGCAAAGTTCTTCCGATTACAGCTGATGATTTGGGGATAGTCTGATTAGAATTAGAATCTGTTTCAACTGGAAGGAGAATTGGAGAAGAGTTAACAGGAGGTGACTGCTGCAGTTCAACCGCAGGAGCTCCCAACTCATTGGCCCAAGAGCTGCGGGTTGAGAGTCCAAAAATCAAAAAGAGCACTACAAGCCTGATCATACCTCGTTAAATTCGTTCTGGTTCAGAGAATGAAGTCTGTTAGGCATTGAGCGCCACCTGCTCCGGCGTTCTGGCGATCACTCTACAAGAACAACTGCTCTCATGATGCACTGACATCACGGCTGATGGAGTACTTGCATGCAGAGCATAGTTTTAACGCCTCTAATTAGCTGCAATAGCCTTGTTGCGCAAACGTGGTTGTCGATCCGGCTGGCCTGGAATTGCACAATGTGTTCAGTAAAGCGCCGATATTGCGAGCTCCGTAGACGCCATAGTTCGCGAGAGGGTAGACCGAATTCTGCCCAAAACGAGAGGAGTAATTATCTTTGGGGTTATTTGGATCGGCGGATCCCCATGACGTTACGCCAACAACGCGGTTTGGTGCGCCTGCTGCACCGGGTCTTGCCCCTCCAGCAAACGCAGGATAGGCAAACAGGTAGTTGGCAATCCAAGGCCCACCGCTGGAGCCTCCGGTGAAAGAGGAGCCTTGTTGAATCTGGAGTGCGGTTCCAACTGTAGTCAAGTAGCTTGGCCCGCTCGTCATTTGCATCACTTTGCCGCTATCAAGTAGGAATGGGTAGCCGAGTGTGTGGAGTTCTGCCACGGATAACATTCCTGCGCGGGTACTCGAGATAAAGGAGTAGTTATTCCAAGCATAACCAAGATAGCCTGTTCTCTGCCCAACAAAGAGGCCATTCTGCGGGGCCAATGCGATGAGTGCAAGATCATTCAATCTTGCTGCATCTGTGCCTGGATCAGTCCCATTAGCCCAAGTCGCTGGACGAAGGATCGCCTTTGCGAACCACGTTCCATAGGGACTGAGCACTGTCGAACCATTGCTCCAGAATGCAGGTATAAATTGGAAGTTCGTATTCGTGGACGGGCCTGAGCCAAAGGACTGGATACAGTGAGCGGCTGTAAGAAGAATTCCACTTCTGATGAGGCTCGCGGAACAATAACCCTGTGAGAATGTGAGCCGTCCGATGGCCCTATAAGGATATGTTGAGCTGAGGTAGGCTTGGCTTGAGGGAGCCACTGCAGATGATCCAGGGCCGGCCTGAACTCGGGAGCTCGTGAAGGGAATTCCAAATGATCCAAATGCTCTTGTCGAAGAGGATACCGGATCTCGATTCGCTGATCTTCCCTCAGCCATTCCCGGTTTGCCTCCTGGGTTGAGACTGGGGAGTCTCGTATCCTGCCTGATCTGTGAAGGGTCTGGCGCTCGCAGAGAATTTCTGAAGGGCTTGAGATTCAGTAGTTCTGAGTTGCTACGCCCTGCCGCACTCTGCCGGTTTTGTTCGACTTCCAGTACTGAATCTTTCACCGGAGAACGTGATTGCGCTGCGGCATCACGTGGTTGAAGCGCTACAGTGCTGGCAGTGAGTAGAGAACAGCTCACTACCAAAGGAATTTTGGAGTATCTTGCAGAAGCGAATACCGACAGCATGTGGGGCAGCATGTGGATCATGATTCGAATGCTATCGCACGGTGACCATAAATCTAGCGGTTACGGTTTTTGGCATCTGCAGACGGTTGCAGACTGAAACCCTAAGTTGTGCTCTGCGCCACGCACCCGCCGTGCT
>JBJTHM010000099.1:0-7691 GCA_046094465.1 Rhodoluna sp.
TTGTATGGGGGAACCTGCAACGCTATGCCCTGATGGACAGCATCAGAACCGGTCATCCGATCCATTTCGGGTCTGGTTACCTCACCCACTGCGATGCCTCTCGAGTTGGCAATACTTATTGCCTCTTTGACTCGATCATCCATCTCAATTCTTGAGGCGATAAACAAACCAGTTGCTGGAACCTTAGCTCGAAGCGCTTCAAGCACTGAGTTTCTTCCAGATAGTACCTCAGATGCATCAGCCGCTTTTTGAACTCTGCCCCCGCGTTTGACAGCACCGGCATTACCAGCAGTTCGATTAGTTGGTGCTAGGAATTCACCCTTCTTGGTGGTTCTGGCTAGCTTGGGTTGAGTGGCTGCCTTCTTTTCTCTAGCAGCTTTTGCTTTGGCCGCGGGATGATACTTTCTATCTTCCGCCTTAGGTGTAGGTCCTCTACCTTCTAGGCCTTGACGGCGATTACCCCCACTGCCGACTCTAGGAGCTGCTTTCTTTGCTCTCGCACCTGGGCGAGCGGGTTTCTTAGCCATCTATGCTCCATATCGTCGTATCAGGCATGTCCTTGAGGGTGACACCCAGCTTTTCCAGTTCAGCCCTAATGCTATCTGCAAGGGCGAAATCTTTAGCCAGTTTGGCTTCGTTACGTTTTTCAATCAGAGCTTCAACCTGTTTCCTAAACTCAGGTTCGATTTCTTTTTCAGCTAAAGCAAAATCAAAACCCAAGACATGAAGCATCGCCTGAACTGCACGGACTTGGTCAGAACAATCCGCACCTGCATCGATTGCTTGGTTACCGACTCTAACCTGTTCATGGATGACGGCCAACGCTTGGGGAACATTCATATCACTATTCATGGCGAGCTTAAACTCAGCAGGAAGATCAGCAAGATTTACCTTTACATCTAAGTTTGCTCGTTTGATAAATCCAATAATGCGATCAAGAGCCGCTTTAGCTTCAGTTAGCGAATCGCTGGTGTAATCAAGGTTAGAACGGTAATGCGCCGATAGTAGCCAATAGCGCAGCGCTGGCCAGCTTCCTTGAGCCAACGCATCAGCAACGCTCACACCGTTACCTAAACTCTTTGACATCTTGTTACCTGAAACAGTGATCAGTGCATTGTGTAGCCAGAAACTAGCGAACCTATCCCCAGCTGCTTTAGATTGTGCCAGTTCATTTTCATGATGCGGAAAGCGTAGGTCTAATCCACCACCGTGAATATCGAAAGACTCTCCTAGAAAATGCTTGGCCATGGCCGAGCATTCAATATGCCAACCTGGTCTTGCCTTACCCCAAGGTGTGTCCCAACCTGCAGACTCTGGTTCTTCACTTTTGTGAGCCTTGAAAAGAGCAAAATCGTTGGGAGATCTTCTACCAAAGGTGCTGTCTGTTTCACCTTCCATGTTCTCCAACTTTTGATTGGTTAGCTCTCCATAGCTTGGCCAAGATGAAGTGTCAAAAAATACGTTTGCACTTGCATCTTTAGCGACATACGCATGGCCAAGGTCAATCAACTTCTGTGTCAGGTTGATCATGTCTTGAATGTGCTCGGTTGCATAAGGCTTATAGGTCGGCTCTAAAATCCCGAGGTTTTTGTAACTTGAGATAAAACTCTGTTCTACTTCTCTGGCAAACTCCAGCCAATCTCTATCCTTGGCATTGACTAAAACTTTGTCATCGATGTCAGTAACATTTCTGACCACGGTCACAGTGAAGCCGGAGGCGACTAACCAGCGTCTGAGAACGTCATAAACCAGTGCACTTCGAAGGTGTCCCAGATGTGGTTCAGATTGCACAGTGGGGCCACAGACATACATCTCAACGTGGCCAGGCGTTAGTGGAACAAATTCCCTGAGCCTTTGCTCCTTGGAATCAAAAAGCTCTAGTCCCATGCCTAGAGCCTACTTTCTATAAGTGCTGTGGCCACGGCAGCAACCCCCTCAGAGTTACCCAAAAAGCCCAAGCCATCGGTTGTTGTGGCACCTAGGCTTACCGGTGCACCGATAATCTCTGTTAGAGCCTTTTCAACCTGCTGCCTCATTGGGGCAACCTTTGGTCGGTTACCGATAAGTTGCACACTGACGTTAACTACAGACCAACCGTTTTCCGAAAGCCTCTCCAAAGCGCCTTCAATAAAGACTTTCCCATTTGATCCAGCAAATCTTGGATCGTCCGTGCCGAAAATACTTCCGATATCTCCCAAGCCTGCAGCGGCCAAGAGTGCATCGACAATGGCGTGGCTGAGTGCATCGCCGTCACTGTGACCATCAAGACCGATTTCACCTTCCCAGCAAATAGTGCCTAGAAATAGTTTCTTGGTTGAATCTTCAGAGAAACGGTGAACATCAGTTCCGATTCCGGTTCGCTGATGCTTAGTTAGACCTCGAGCGTAGTCAAGATCTTCTGGATGAGTTATCTTGAAGGCCATTGCATCACCTGCAACAGAATGGATAACTTCACCAAATGACTGCATTAGCGCAGCATCATCAGTAAAGTCAGCAGATGCTTTTTCGTAGTTAGCAAAAAGTTCCGATAAGACAAATCCCTGAGGCGTTTGAGCGCTGCGTAAGTTTTCACGGTCAACAGTTCCAAGCACTACATCTTTTTCAACTTGCTTGATGGTATCGGCAATTGGTAGCACCGGAACTACCCCGACTCCGAATTCCCGAACTGAATCGGCGACTCGATCAAAGAGCTCTGTCGGAGCAAAGCATCTAGCGGCATCATGGACCAAAACAATCTCTGCCTCATTGGACACTTCTTGCAGGGCATTCCAGATAGACCCCTGCCGGCTGGTTCCGCCAGGGGTGAAATTAGCAGCTACCTGATTTTTGATAACAGAATCGGCGATTGTTTTGAATTCCGGAATGTGGTTTTCGTGCGAGGCAATAACAATTTGCCTAAGGTCTTTTACCTTCAAGATTCGCTCCAGGGCATGCTCCAGAAGAGTTCGACCCTGAACCTTAACTAGAGCTTTAGGTACTCCTTGACCCAACCTTGTGCCATCGCCAGCAGCGACAAGAATTACAGCAACACCGCTCATAACCTTGCCTCCTATAAGGCTTTATTACTTAGCGCCTTTGGCCAAAACCTTCAGGATGTGTGCTTCCGCACCAGCATCATCAAGTTTCAAAGCCAGGGCTAGTTCGGAAACCAAGATTTGCATGGCTTTGGCAAGCATTCGCTTTTCACCGGCTGAAAGACCTCGGTCCTGCTGCCTGCGCCATAGATCACGGACTATTTCAGCAACTTTCATAACATCACCGGAGGCCAGCTTTTCTTGGTTGGCCTTGAATCGTCTGGACCAGTTGGTTGGCTCCTCGATGAATTCCTCTTTTAGCTTGGCTTCAACTTTGCGGACACCTTTGGCATCGATTACATCACGCACGCCAACTTCTGATTCGGCAGTTTCTGCTGGAACCCAGATAATGAGGTTTCCCTGTTCAACTTTTAGCTTGAGGTAGAGTTTCTTCTCGCCACGGAACTCCTTCTTGGCTACATCTAAAATTTCGGCTGCCCCGTGGTGCGGATAGACAACGGTAAGGCCTTTTTTGAATTCCATGGATTGCTTTCCCTTCGCAAACCCCAATTTTACCACAGCCTTCAAAGATAGAATGGGAGAAGTAAGCTCAGGAGGAAAATTGCTTATTCGTCGCGCTCTAATTGCCACTGTTATCGCCAGTTTGACTGTGTTAGGAACCACTGCCTGCAACATGACTAGTCCAGTTGCCTCACTTGAGATGTATGCACCAAGTGATGGCTCTCAGGCAGATCTTGGCAATCTAAAGGCAAGAAATCTCCTCTATTTCGTAGATGATCAGGGCAACTACGGTTTCTTCGGAGCCTTTGCTAATTCCGGTAAAGATGAGATCACCTTCAACCTAGGTTTCACTACAGCATCAGGTGAAAAGGTGTTTCGTCAATATGTCGCCCAAGGCTATTCGGTAGTAAACATCGGCTATCAAAATGAGCCCCCACTGAAGGTGGAACTGCCTGTCAAAGCTGGAGACATCGTCGAGATTGTTCTGCAGAGCAATGATGGAACCGATTACATCAATGTGCCAGTGCTGGATGGAACGCTTCCTGAATATCGTGACCTCGTTGCGTCACTGTCAACAAACTAAACTTCGAATTTATAACCCAGACCACGCACCGTTAAAAGGTGCACCGGCCGAGCTGGGTCTTCCTCAATCTTTGAGCGAAGCCGCTTGATGTGAACATCAAGGGTCTTAGTGTCTCCAAAATAGTTTGAACCCCAAACCTGATCAATAATTTGACCTCTGGTTAGCACTCGGTTCTTGTTTTCTAGTAAGAGCTCTAGAAGTTCAAACTCCTTCAGTGGCATGCTAACTTTCTCTCCGTTGAAGTAAACAAGGTGCCTGTCTATATCCATGCGCACAGGCCCTGCCTCTAGAATCCCATTCACAGCTTCCTTGGGTCCACCGTTTCTGCGAAGCACAGCTTTCATTCGGGCTAACAGCTCGTTTTTTGAATAAGGCTTTGTGACGTAGTCATCCGCACCTATCTCAAATCCGATGACCTTATCTATCTCGGTTTCTTTAGCGGTAAGCATAATTATCGGCACATCAGATTCAAGACGAATTGCCTTGCATACTTCTTTACCTGAGAGCTTCGGCAACATCAAATCCAGCAGGACTAAATCTGCTCCCTCAGCATTGAATATCTTTACTGCCTCTTCACCGTCTTCGGCTTCCAGGACTAGATACCCCTCACCGCGTAAGAGAAAGGTAAGTGCCTCGCGCATGTTTACTTCGTCTTCAACAACTAAAACTGTGGTCACTACTCTGGCCTCTCGTTAGTTTGCTTATGGATTGGTAATCGTAAAGTGAAAGTTGAGCCAAGCCCAACCCTAGAAAACACTGAAACCTCGCCACCGTGGTTATTTGCAGCATGCTTCACAATAGCTAGACCCAAACCGGTGCCACCGGTCTCTCTCGATCTTGATGGATCAACACGGTAGAAGCGTTCGAAGATTCGCTCCTGCTGATCTACTGGTATACCAATACCGGTATCAGTTACTCTTACCTCTGCAAAATCTCCTTCAACAGTAAGTCCGACTCCAACCTGAGAATTAGCATCGCTATATAAAATCGCATTCTCAATCAGGTTCTTGATGGCCATGCCAATTAGTTCGCGATCACCATGGACTGCAACATTCGGTATAACGTCAAAGGTTAACTTGACTGATTTCTGATCGGCCAAGAAAAGATTTGCATCCACGGCCTCGGCAATCACATCACCAAGTTGGAACAAGCTGGCATCTCCCCCGATGTCTCCCGCCTGAATTCTGGAAAGTTCGATGATGCGATTTACTAAACCACCAAGGCGCTTTGCCTCACGCTGCAAGTTGGTAGCAAATTTCTTGGTCTGGTCAGGATTATCAAGAGCCATTTGCAAAGCTTCGGCCAGAAGCGAGATTGCACTGATGGGAGTCTTTAGTTCATGGGAAATGTTTTCGACAAAGTCGTAGCGGACATCTTCCAAACGCTTCGCCTCAGTCTTATCTTCGACAAGCAAAACCACCAGATCCTCACTGAGCATGGTTGCACGAGCGGAGAGATATTGCTTTGGGGCTTTGAAATTCTTCTGAAAGTAAAGCTCGGCAGTCTTGGAGGATTTTTCACTGCGGGCTAGGTCCACTAGGTCTTGCAGTTCCTGGTTGGTGAGCTTTTCATACTCCGATAGCCCCATGTTTTCAGCCTGGGAGCTTTGGCTCACCACCTCGTTGGCATTATTCAAGATGACTCCAGCGGCATCCAAAACCTCAAGGAAGTCCACTGCCTGAGCAGCAACTTTCTTGGGATTAGATGACTTGACCATCTTTTTTTCTCCATCGGGTTTGTTCACAAGGTTAACTCTATGTTGATTCTTCCAGCGTTAAACTGGTTAAGAAAGAGACTCTAGGCACTTGTCGGTATCTGTTAACCGACACTTCGCCCAATGTTTACTAAGTTATGGAACTGTTTGGAAAGGTGGAAAGGAAATGTCAATGACTCAGGTATTTCAAAAGGAATTGAGCGAGGTCCAAGACCGTCTGGTGGATCTTTCCGAATCAGTTACCGAAATCATGGAAAAGGCCTCAATGGCTTTTCTAAACTCGGACGTCAAAAAGGCTGATGAGGCCATCGCTTTAGCAGAGGTTAGCGAACAGCGTGCCTTAGCCATCGACGAGCTGGCCATCCGAATCCTATCTAGGCAATCTCCGGTTGCTAGAGATCTCAGAATTCTTGTCTCAGCGCTTAGAATCTCCGCCTCTCTAGAGCGTATGGGTTCACTTGCTGGACACATTGCAACCATTGCTAGATTTCGCTACCCAGAAAGCGCTGTTCCAGAGACCTTGCGTAAAACCTTTAGCGAGATGGGTGCGCTTGACTGCGCTCTGAGCAGAAAGCTAACTCAACTACTGAGAAACACCGATGTCGATTTAGCTAGGAGTATCCAGGCTGAGGATGAGCGAGTGGATGAATTGCACCGTTCAGTGTTTGATCTGGTTCTCAGCGACAGTTGGAAAGAAAACGCAATCTATACCGTTGATGTCACTTTGGCTTCTCGTTATCACGAAAGATTTGCAGACCACGTGGTTGATATTTCGGCTAAGGTTGCTTACCTAACCACCGGTGAGTGGTCAGAGCTAGAGGCTTAGTTCTTCCCCTGATTGGCAACCATGGCTGCGCCTTGAGCGGCCGCTTCTGGATCTAGATATTCTCCACCCTTGATAACTGGCTTGAGATCAGCATTGAGTTTGTAGACAAGCGGAATGCCAGTTGGAATATTTAGTTCAGCAATGTCCTCATCGCTGATACCATCCAGGTGCTTCACGAGTGCTCTGAGAGAGTTTCCATGAGCTGTAATCAAAACAGTTCTTCCAGAAAGAATATCTTTAGAGATCTCTTTTTCCCAAAGAGGCAGCATTCTTTCTAGAACATCCTTTAGGCACTCAGTTTTAGGAATGCCTTCACCCAGTTCCTTATATCTTTCATCGTTGGCTTGGGAGTATTCACTGTCATCTGCAATTGGCGGTGGCGGAACATCAAAAGATCTGCGCCAAATCTGAAACTGTTCTGGACCATACTCAGCGAGAGTCTGCGCCTTGTCTTTGCCCTGCAGTGCTCCGTAGTGACGTTCGTTTAGTCGCCAGTCACGTTTGACATCAATCCAGCTTCGCTCGGCTGCATTGAGAGCTATATGGGCTGTGTTGATAGCTCGCTTGAGCCTCGATGTGTAGAGGAGATCGGGCTTTAGCCCCGACGAGGCCAGCAACTCTCCTGCTCGCTGAGCCTCTTGGCGACCAAGATCGCTCAAATCAACATCTACCCAGCCGGTGAAGAGGTTCTGCTGGTTCCAAACCGAGTTCCCGTGCCTTAAAAGAATGAGTGTGTATTCAGCCATGCCCCAAGTTTATCTAGTTAGCCTTAAACACATGCCGCGTAAGCCCATCGGTGTCATCACCCGAGGAACCACCAACCCTAACCGACTCAGGAGGGTTGACCGGTTCATTGCCAATCATCCGGTGATGCGTGCGGTGGATACGCCACTGGTGGTCGATTTAGGCTTCGGTGCATACCCCACCACCACCATTGAACTTCTAAGTCGATTAGAAAAAGTCAATCCTAAAACATCTGTGGTTGGTATTGAGATAGACCGTGAGCGAGTTGCAAACGCAGTTCAATTTCAA
>JBJTHM010000100.1:0-15734 GCA_046094465.1 Rhodoluna sp.
GTATTACGCGAAGAGCGTCCAACGACCGGAACTATTCATGTGGCGGGTAAAGATTTAAATACTCTGCCTAACCACAAAGTTCCAGAACTACGCCGCCAAGTCGGAACCGTATTTCAGGATTTTAGATTGTTACCAAATAAAACTATCACTGAGAATGTGGCATTCGCACTTCACGTATTGGGCCATTCACAAAAGGAAATTAATCGCGAAGTTCCGGAAGTTCTAGAATTAGTTGGCTTGGAAGATAAAGGTGACCGCAAGCCATCTGAGATCTCTGGCGGTGAACAGCAACGTGTAGCTATCGCTAGAGCTTATGTCACAAAACCTCCAATTCTGATTGCTGATGAGCCAACTGGAAACTTAGATCCCGCAACTTCCATCGGCATCATGAAGCTCTTAGATCGCATCAATCGCGAAGGCACTACCGTTTTAATGGCAACGCATGATTCCGGAATTGTGGATCAGATGAGAAAGCGAGTTATTGAATTGGATAATGGTCATGTGGTTCGTGATCAAGTACGTGGTGTTTACGGATATACGGGGTAAATAAATGCGCGCGAGATTTATTGCAAGTGAAGTCGGAATTGGATTACGCCGAAATGCAACTATGACCTTTGCGGTTATGGTAACTACTGCGATCTCCCTAAGCCTTTTGGGTATCGGCCTGCTTGCCAACGCACAGGTCAAAGCAATGAAAGATTATTGGTATGACAAGATTGAAGTTTCAGTCTTTCTTTGCAGTTCATTATCTGAATCTTCCTCTTGCGCATCAGGCGTTGTAACTCAAGAGCAACGTCTATCTATCCAACAAGATTTGCAAACACTTCCAGTCGTAGACAAGGTCTATTACGAATCACAAGCTGAAGCTTTCTCACACTTCCAAGAACGATTTAAGGGCTCCGCAATTGCACAGAATGTGACTGCAGATCAATTACCGGAATCTTTCCGAGTTAAATTAAAGGACCCAACTCAATATGGAGTAGTGGTTTCGGCATTTACCGGACGGCCTGGCGTAGATGTGGTGCAAGATCAAAGAACTATTCTCGATAAATTCTTCAAACTTTTAGGAGTGCTCCGTAATGGTGCGCTCGCTGTTGGATTAGCGTCGGTGCTAACTGCAGCGCTATTAATTAGTAACACTTTAAGAATCGCAGCCTTTAACCGCCGCCGCGAAACTAATGTTATGAAATTAGTTGGTGCCACAAGTTGGTCAATTCAATTGCCATTCTTATTGGAGGGTGTCTTCTCGGCATTTGTAGGTTGGATGTTGGCAACTGGTCTATTAGCTGGAATTAAATCTGTGATTGATAGCAAAATTGCGCCATTACTAACTTTTACAAAATTCTTTGGTTGGGGACAAGTTTGGATTGCATCGGGCTGGCTATTACTGACAGGTTTAGTCGTTTCAATCGTTGCCTCTACGCTCACACTGCGTAAGTATCTAAAGGTCTAATAGACTAATAAGTGTGAGTAGCTTAAATAGTTCAGCACCCATCGGCATCTTTGATTCCGGCGTAGGTGGATTAACTGTTGCACGAGCAATCATCGATCAGTTACCAAATGAATCGACCATTTATATTGGCGACACTGCGCGCGGTCCATATGGGCCGCGCAAAATTGCGGAAGTTCGCGAATTCTCATTAGAGATTATTGATTTCTTAGTTAAGCGTGGTTGCAAAGCTGTGGTAATTGCTTGCAACAACGCAAGTTCTGCGATGCTTCGTGATGCTCGCGAGAGGTTCCAAATACCAATCATCGAAGTAATTCAACCTGCAGCACGTAGGGCAGTAGCTGCAACTCGAACTGGGAAAGTTGGCGTAATTGGTACCAATGCCACCATTGATTCCGGCTCATATTTAGATGCATTTGCAGCAGCTCCACATTTAGAAATAACTTCGAAAGCCTGCCCACGATTTGTGGAATATGTAGAACGTGGCGAGACCAATAGCGCAGAGATCACCGCTATTGCCCGTGAATATTTAAAACCAATTATTGATGCCAAGGTTGATACCTTGGTTTTAGGTTGTACTCACTATCCATTATTAACTGGCGTAATCTCATATGTAATGGGTGAAAGCGTTACGTTAGTTTCTTCTGCAGAAGAGACTGCCAAAGATTTATACCGAGTTTTAGTTGAAAAGAATTTACTGCGTGCGCATTCAAATATTGCGCCGAAGCATGAATTCCTGGCAACTGGAGACTCTAACCAATTTGAAATTTTGGCCCGACGATTCTTGGGACCAGAAGTAAGTAAAGTTCAACATCAGGAGCTTTAAGGAGCCCAAATGTCACGCAATGATGGTCGTCAAAATAATCAACTACGAGAAATTAAGTTCACCAGAAATTGGCTCAACAATGCTGAGGGTTCGGTAATTGTTGAATTTGGAAACACTCGCGTGCTCTGTGTTGCCTCATTTACTCCAGGCGTACCACGTTGGTTAAAAGACTCTGGCAAGGGTTGGGTGACTTCGGAATATTCAATGCTGCCTCGTGCAACTCATACTCGCTCTGATCGCGAGAGTGTGAAAGGAAAATTGGGTGGGCGCACTCAAGAAATTTCTAGATTAATTGGAAGATCTTTGCGCGCTGTTATTGATAATCACGCATTGGGCGAGAACACGATGGTTTTAGATTGTGATGTTTTGCAAGCAGATGGTGGAACTAGAACCGCAGCTATAACCGGAGCATATGTTGCTCTAGTGGATGCAGTTAGATACGGGGTCGACAAAGGGTTTATCCCAGCGTCCAACAAGGTGATAATCGATTCAGTTGCAGCAATCTCAGTAGGCATCATCGATGGCGAGGCGATGCTTGATCTTGCCTATACCGAAGATGTGCGAGCGGAAACAGATATGAATGTAGTGGTTACCGGCTCTGGTTCTTTCGTTGAAGTCCAAGGAACCGCAGAGGGGCTTGCCTTTAGTCGAGAAGAACTTAATCAACTGCTAGACCTGGCACTAAAAGGAACGACTGAACTTACTGAAATCCAAAAAACAGTCCTGGCAGGCTAGAGCATGAAGTTCGTGTTGGCAACTCACAACCCTGGGAAGGTTAGTGAACTCAGGGCCATCTTGGCACCGGTTGGACTTGATTTGGTTGGCTATGAGGGCCCTGAGCCAGTAGAAGATGGTACGAGTTTTCTAGAAAATGCCTTGATCAAGGCCAGAGCTGCTCATCAGCACACCGGGCTTCCGGCGATTGCAGATGACTCAGGAATTCAGGTTGAAATCCTCGGTGGTTCGCCGGGAATTTTCACCGCAATTTGGTCTGGAACAAAAGATAACGTAGCGAACCGGCGATTGCTATTAGCTCAATTGAAAGACATCAAAGCTGAACACAGGAAGGCATCTTTTGTCTGCACCATCGCACTGGTCTCTGAAGATGTTGAACTAAGTTTTACTGGGATTTGGCCCGGCAGTATTGCGCCTGAGGAGCGCGGCACCAATGGCCACGGATACGATCCGGTTTTTATTCCAGAAGGCTTTGAACAAACAGCTGCCGAATTGGAACCTGAAGTAAAAAACGCATTAAGCCACCGAGCGATAGCCGTGAGTGCTTTGATTGACTACCTGAAGGCTAACGTCGTTTAGCTTTTATGATTTCAATAATTACTGGTATAAAAGACAGCACTATTAGACAGAGTGTCACAATGATTACGTGTTCCCTGATGAATGCGATGCCACCGAGAAAATAGCCCAGAAGCGGAACGCTGATACCCCAGCTCAGTGCCCCGATGATGTTGTTTCTCAGATAATAGGAGTACTTCATCTTTCCAACACCTGCGGCGACTGGAATAAAGGTTCGCATTATTGGAACGTAGTGGGCAAAAATTACAGCTTTACTTCCGTATTTCTTAAAGAATGCTTCAGCGCGTTCAACATTCTTGTGGCTAAACAGTTTGGAGTCTGGTCGTCGAAAAACTTTCGGACCAGTCGTCTTTCCAATGAAATAGCCAATTTGATCTCCAAGCACGGCTGAAAGTGAAATGCTGAGACAAGCTAGCCAGATTGGAGCATCAATCACTCCGCTGCCAATCATTAAACCCACTGTGAATAGCAGGGAGTCGCCCGGCAGGAAGAAGCCAATCAATAACCCTGTTTCAGCTACGACTATTAGGCAGGCAATCACTAAAGCAAGCGAGCCAAAGTCGGCCAGGATGCTCTCTGGATGCAGTATGTCATTTATGTTCACGCGCCCCCAGCAGGATTCGAACCTGCGCACCCGCCTCCGGAGAGCGGTGCTCTATCCCCTGAGCTATGGGGGCTACTGGGTTTATCCCAGACTACCAGCGGCCAAGAAAATGGCACCTGACCTTTAGCCAGTCTGGTCGCTAGACTAGAAAAAGTAATAGCAGGCAGAGTGGCTTGCCCCAAAAGCCCACAAACTGAAAGTGTTCCATTGACCCCTGCAGACCTATCCAAAAGCATTCTGCAAGCCTTAGTTAGGCTGCAGAGTGAGGGTGTTTTGCCGCATGGGGAACTTCCCGACTCAGTCGTGGTTGAGCGACCCAAAAACAGAGAACACGGAGATTGGGCCACCAACATCGCCATGCAGTTTGCTGGAAAGTTTGGGCTAAGTCCGAGGGATTTGGCGGGCAAACTAAGCGAGCAACTGGCAAACGTCACAGGAATATCAAAGGTGGACGTAGCTGGACCAGGCTTTATCAATATCACGCTAAGTGCCGCAGCCGCAGGAGAGTTGGCAAAGCAAATAGTTGAAGTGGGGGAAAGTTTTGGCACTGGGACAATCTATGCGGGATTAAAGATGAATCTTGAGTTTGTCTCCGCTAACCCAACCGGCCCAATACATATCGGTGGAACTCGTTGGGCAGCGGTTGGGGATTCGCTCGCCAGAATATTTGAGGCTCAGGGAGCGGAAGTAACGAGAGAGTACTACTTCAATGACCATGGTGCCCAGATAGATCGATTTGCCAGATCACTTCTAGCAAGTGCCAAGAAAGAAAGTGCTCCTGAAGACGGCTATGCCGGAGAGTACATAAACCAAATTGCTTCCGAAGTTCTAGGTCAACATCCAGAGGTGCTAAGTTTGCCGGATTCAGAGTCCACCGAAGTTTTTAGGGCAGCTGGCGTTGACCTGATGTTTGCTGAGATCAAAAAGTCGCTCGAAGACTTCGGAGTGCACTTCGATGTTTACTTCCATGAAAATTCACTTTACGAAAGTGGTGCTGTCGAAAAAGCGATTGATCGGCTAAGAAGTTTGGGTCACATTTATGAACAAGACGGTGCAATCTGGCTAAGGTCAACCACATTCGGTGACGATCGAGACAGAGTCGTCATAAAAAGCGATGGCGAGGCCGCCTACATCGCCGGAGATCTTGCATACTACCTAGATAAGAGAGAACGTGGATTTGATAGAGCCATCTACATGCTCGGTGCAGATCATCACGGTTATGTTCCAAGAATGATGGCCATGTGTGCTGCCTTCGGCGATGAGCCAGGCGTGAATTTAGAAATTCTGATTGGTCAATTAGTGAATCTAGTTCGTAACGGTGAACCAGTTCGAATGTCTAAACGCGCTGGAACTGTGGTCACCATGGAAGACCTCGTTGAAGCGGTAGGGGTAGATGCGGCAAGATTCGCTCTAACCAGATCATCAATAAACTCAATGCTGGATATCGACCTCGATCTCTTGGCTAAGAAAACCAATGACAACCCTGTTTTTTATGTGCAGTATGCACATGCCAGAACCAAACAGGTGGCTAATAATGCAGGCTCACTCGAAGTGACTATGAGTGAATTTGACCCTGCACTTTTGAATCATCCAACAGAGTCTGAACTCTTGGCAAAATTAGCCCAGTATCCTCAAGTGCTAGCTCATGCAGCGACAGAACGATCTCCGCATCTGGTCGCAAGGTACTTAGAAGATGTAGCCGGAAGCTATCACCGCTGGTACGACAACTGCAGGGTAACTCCACTTTCTGGAAAACCCGTAGAGAGCATCCATCGAACAAGACTTTGGCTAAACAACGCTGCGACCGTTGTTCTTGCTAATGGCTTGAAACTGCTGGGCGTTTCCGCACCGGAGCGGATGTGAAAAGTATGAATGAACTAGCACCAGATTGGTTGGATGTTCCTCAAGATGTTAATGCACTGAACAGCAAGATTTGGCCAACAAATTTTATTCGAGGAGAAGACGGACACTGCTTGATTGGTGGAGTCGCTGTTGGTGATCTGGCTCAGCAGTTTGGAACTCCGCTATACGTGATAGATAAACAAGATTTCTTCAAGCGCGCGAAAGATCTGATACAGGCTTTCGATGCAGCAAGTGCAAAGCATGGAACAAAGTCCAAGATTTATTTCGCCGGTAAATCAGTACTTACAACTGAAATAGTTCGTTGGGTAGATCGGCTAGGGATGTATTTGGATACCTCTTCCAGCGGCGAAATGATGGTTGCTCTTGCCGGTGGAATTACAGCAAATCGAGTTGGTTTGCATGGCAATAACAAGTCCCATGGTGAAATTGGTAAAGCTGTGACCAATGGCATCGGTGTGATTGTTATCGACAGTGAAATTGAAGTTGAAAGAATTGCCTCGGCCGCTGGTGCTCAGGATGTAGTGCAACCAGTTCGGTTGAGGGTTAACTCCGGAGTGCACGCGCACACCCATGAGTATTTAGCAACAGCTAGAGAAGATCAGAAATTCGGTATTGCAATTTCTGATGTTCCTGATTTGGTTGCAAAAATTCGTTCACACAAAAACTTAAAATTCATCGGTCTGCACTCTCATATAGGGTCACAAATTTTCGCTGTAGAGGGTTTCGTCGAATCAGCTCGCAGGCTAATAAGATTGCACGCCGAGTTGCTATCTGGTGGCTCAATCCCGGAATTAAATCTAGGTGGGGGATTCGGCGTTGCATACACAGCCGCTGACAATCCTCTTCCGATAAATGAAGTGGCTGAGGCAATAGTCGGTGCCGTGGCTCATGAGTGCAAAGAATTAGGTATTCCAATTCCCGTACTTGCATTCGAACCCGGCCGCTACATCTCTGGCCCTTCGGGTATAACTCTTTACAACGTCGGCACAACTAAAGATGTCTTGGTTGGAGACCAGGCGCAAGTCAGAAAGTATGTCAGCATCGATGGCGGAATGAGCGATAACGCTAGACCAGCTCTCTACTCAGCTGATTACAGCGCTAGCTTGGTTTCTAGGTCTTCGGAAGAGAAACCGGCTCTGGTTCGAGTGGTTGGTAAACACTGTGAATCTGGAGACATCGTGGTTCGCGATGGATACCTGCCAGATGATGTTTCGCCGAATGATCTTTTGGCTGTGGCTACCACCGGCGCTTACTGCTATTCGCTATCGAGTAACTACAACTACCTGCCAAGGCCAGCCATGGTCGCTGTTGATTCTGGCAGAGCCGAGTTATTAGTTAGAGCTGAAACGGATGAAGATTTATTGATTAGGGATGCGAAGGTGATCAAGTGATAGAGTATCGCCCACTTCGCGTCGCACTTTTAGGCGCTGGATCAGTTGGTGCACAGGTTGCAAAAATCCTCCTAGAGAACAAACAGGAATTGGCTGCTCGAGTTGGCGCTGAGCTGGAACTTACCGGAGTGCTGGTTCGAGAGAAGAACTCAAAGCGCGAGTTTGGCATACCCCAAGAACTGCTAACCACATCGGCTGAACCTCTGATTCTCGGTGCGGATATCGTCATTGAGCTCATGGGCGGTATCGAACCAGCAAGAACCTATATTCTTCAAGCATTGAATTCAGGAAGCGATGTCATCACCGCAAATAAGGCGTTGCTGGCAAGTCACGGGGAAGAACTATTTGAGGCGGCCGAGCAGGTTGGTGCACAACTTTATTTTGAAGCTGCCGTAGCAGGAGCAATTCCAATCATCAGACCACTTCGTGAGTCCCTGGCAGGCGACAAGGTGAAGCGCATCATGGGAATCGTGAACGGTTCAACCAATTTTATTTTGGGAAGAATGGACGCCACTGGCTGCAACTTAGAACAAGCGATGGCTGAGGCGACCAAACTCGGTTACCTGGAGGCAGACCCAAGCTTAGACATCGAAGGATATGATGCTGCCCAAAAAGCGGCAATATTAGCTTCGCTGGCTTTTCACACCGAGGTGCCACTCGAGAAAGTTCATCGAGAAGGTATCAGTAAGATTACGAGTGCTCAGATTGCCGCTGCCAAGCGAGACGGATACGTAATCAAACTCCTGGCGATTTGTGAAAAGCTCTCAGCGACTGAAGATCAACCTGAGGGAATTTCAGTTCGCGTATATCCGGCAATGATTCCGATTGAACATCCGCTTGCTTCAGTAAATGGTGCATTCAACGCAGTTTTCGTTGAGGCTGAAGCGGCGGGATCTTTGATGTTTTACGGTTCAGGTGCAGGAGGGCTGCAAACTGCGTCTGCTGTCATGGGAGATGTTGTCTCTGCTGCGAAAAGGCACGTCGCCGGTGGCCCAGGTCTTGCTGATTCTGCCCACGCTGATTTGGAAGTATTACCGATTAGCAGAGTCATCACGCGCTATCAGATCACTCTCGCCGTGTCGGATCAGCCGGGTGTCCTAGCGCAAATTGCAAATACGTTTGCTGAACACGGAGTTTCAATTGAAACAGTTGAACAGTCAGCAAAAATGATTGAGGCCGAAACTACAGCCTGGTTGGAAATCGGAACCCACCTCGCTACAGACGAAGCGCTATCAAATGTGGTTTCCGCTCTGTCCAAGAGTTCGGCTGTTGAAGAAATCACCTCAGTGATTCGAGTGGAGGGAGAGTAGATGGCTAAGCCTTGGCGTGGAGTAATCACCGAATATTTTGATCGCTTAGACATTGATGCCCAGACGCCAATCATTACTCTGGGTGAGGGCGGAACGGCACTGGTTCATGCACCGGTGCTTGCCAAATTAATCGGTGTTGAAGATATCTGGCTAAAGGTTGAGGGTATGAACCCTACCGGTTCGTTCAAGGACCGAGGTATGACTATGGCTGTGACAAAGGCCGTGGCTCATGGAGCGAAGGCTGTCATCTGTGCTTCGACGGGTAACACCTCAGCCAGCGCAGCCGCATATGCCGCCAAAGCAGGAATCCAATCGGTTGTCTTGATCCCAGAAGGAAAAATCACTCTAGGAAAGTTGGCTCAGGCGATAGCCCACAAAGCCAAGATTCTTCAGGTTCAGGGTAATTTTGATGACTGTTTAGTTTTGGCGCGAGACCTGAGTGAGAACTATGCGGTGCATCTAGTGAACTCAGTCAACCCCGATCGCTTGGAAGGTCAAAAAACTGCCAGCTTTGAAGTCGTTGACGCTCTCGGTTTTGCACCTGACTACCATGTCATGCCAGTCGGTAACGCAGGAAACTACTCTGCCTATTTCAAAGGTTACAAAGAACTTTTAGACAGCGGCGAGATAAAAACACTTCCGAAGCAATTAGGATTCCAGGCTGAAGGTGCCGCGCCATTTATCGCCGGTCACCCGATTGAGAAACCCGAAACAATTGCAACGGCGATAAGAATTGGGAATCCAGCATCATGGGATCTGGCCATAAACGCCAAAGAAGTTTCTGGTGGCGAGTTTGGCTTTGTTTCGGATGCAGAAATCCTAAAGATGCACCGGTGGCTTTCGAATGAGGTTGGTGTCTTTGTTGAACCTTCTTCGGCAACAGGTGCGGCTGGATTATTGAAGTATGTAAAGGAATTTGATATTCCTTCCAGCTCCAAGATTGTCATAACCGTTACCGGTCACGGACTCAAGGATGTTGGCTGGGCACTTAAAGACGAAGACGGTGAGGAAATCAAACCAACTTCCTGTTCAAAAGATGCAGCGGAAGTTGCCGAGTATTTGGGCTTGGAGAAAACCTCATGAGATTCGACCAAGCAAATGCCATGCTAGGCAAAAAAGTTGTAGTGAAAGTTCCTGCGACCTCAGCAAATCTAGGCCCTGGTTTTGACACTTTAGGATTGGCTTTGTCTTTCTACGACGAGCTTGAAGTTGAAGCCGTCGACTCAGCTGATATTCAAGTTAAGGTATCTGGTGAAGGTGAAGGCGAAGTTTCACTTGGCGAAGACAATCTAATTGTCAAAGCACTGGTGCACACTTTTAACGACGTTCGTATTCCGGTTCCAGGCCTCAGGCTAATTGCACATAACTATATTCCGCACGGCCGAGGTATGGGTTCATCTGGAGCCGCAGTGGTTGCTGGCATCATGGCGGCTAAAGGCTTGCTTGAAGGAATCGTAGAACTGAGTTCAAATAAATTACTTGAACTAGCTACATCACTTGAAGGGCATCCAGACAATGTTGCTCCGGCACTTTTTGGTGGACTAAATATTGCCTGGCAGGATGAAGAAGGACCTAAACATAAGAAACTTTATGTGCACAGGGGAGTGTCACCGCTTGTTCTGGTTCCAAAGAACAAGATGTCCACTGAATTGGCCAGAAGTCTTCAACCGCAATCCGTTCCTCACGACGATGCAGTTTTCAATGTCTCCCGTTCGGCACTTCTAATTGCAGCGCTGACCCAGTCTCCAGAGCTCCTACTTGCTGCAACTGAGGACCGCCTCCACCAGAATTACCGAGCAGCAGCGATGCCAGAAACAGAGAGCTTGATTGCCAAACTTCGCTCCGCTGGACACGCCGCAGTGGTTTCTGGGGCAGGACCGTCAGTCCTTGTTTTAGCCAGTGATCCAGCGCAACGGCTTGAAGCGGCAAGGCTTTCAGCTCAAAATTTCCCTCAGTGGCGTCCATTATTGTTGGCGGTTGATTTCAAAGGTGCTACAGTAATGGAGTACCGCTAGTTCATAGCAGTTTGGTACTGAATCCCGTAAAAACTTACGGATCCAGCACGACAGGGGTCGTGCATCAAGGCAATCCACCTCAATGACTGAAACCGATTGCCATACAAGAAAGAGCAAATATACATGGATGAAATCCAAAACGAATCTGCACCGAAGAGATCAAGACGCGTAACAGCGACTCCAGATGTTGCAGAGACAACTGAATCAAAGAAGACAACTCGTACGCGTAAGACCAGTGCGGCTGCTGAAGTTGTGAAAGAAGAGCCTAAGGTCGAGAAGACCCAAGAAGCTCAAGAAGAGCGCACTGAACGTCCTCAGCGTGAGTATGACAGTGAGAGACCAGAGCGCTCAGATCGCCAGGGTGGCGGAAGAAATCGCAATCGCAATCGTAACCGCAATGATCGCTTCCGTGACCGTAACCGTGGTCGCGATCGCGAGGATGCAGAACCTGAAATTTCTCCAGACGATGTGTTGATTCCAGTTGCTGGAATTCTCGACATTCTAGATAACTATGCGTTCGTGAGAACTAGCGGCTACCTAGCTGGACCTAATGATGTTTACGTTTCTCTGGGTCAAGTTAAGAAGTATTCGCTACGTAAGGGTGATGCAGTTATTGGTGCGATTCGCCAACCACGTGAAGGCGAAAATCAGGGACGTCAAAAATTTAACGCACTGGTTAGAGTTGATTCGGTTAACGGTCAAACCCCAGAACAAACTGCAAACAGAGTTGAGTTTGGCAAACTAACTCCGCTTTATCCACAGTCAAGACTGAGATTGGAAACAGAGCCGACCAAACTCAGCACCAGAATTATTGACCTAGTCGCTCCAATCGGTAAAGGTCAGCGTGGACTGATTGTGTCTCCGCCTAAAGCTGGTAAAACTTTGGTGCTTCAGGCAATTGCAAACTCCATCACCGCCAACAACCCTGAAGTTCACCTCATGGTCGTTCTGGTTGATGAGCGTCCAGAAGAAGTTACCGATATGCAACGCACCGTAAAGGGTGAGGTTATTGCATCGACTTTCGATAGGCCAGCAGAAGATCACACCACTGTTGCCGAGCTAGCAATTGAGCGCGCCAAGCGTCTAGTTGAACTGGGGCATGACGTAGTCGTGCTTTTGGATTCAATTACCCGTCTGGGTCGCGCCTACAACCTTTCAGCACCTGCGTCAGGTCGTATTCTTTCCGGTGGTGTTGATTCGTCAGCGCTTTACCCACCGAAGCGTTTCTTTGGTGCCGCTAGAAACATCGAGGATGGTGGATCGCTAACAATCCTTGCCACAGCTCTGGTTGAAACTGGTTCAAAGATGGATGAGGTTATCTTCGAAGAATTCAAGGGAACAGGAAACATGGAACTTCGACTATCTCGTTCTTTGGCTGATAAGCGCATATTCCCTGCGGTTGATGTCAATGCCTCGGGTACCCGTCGTGAAGAAATGCTGATGAGTCCTGATGAGACCAAGATTGTTTGGAAGCTGCGCCGTGCGCTTGCCGGTTTGGAACAGCAGCAGGCGCTGGAATTGGTACTGAACCGTCTAAAAGAAACTAAGAGCAACGTTGAGTTTTTGATGATGGTGCAGAAGTCAATGCCAGTTCCTAACGGTACTGACGGAGAATAATGTTAGCTTCAGTCCAGGCTTTGCTGGCTGAGCACGAACAACTGCAAAGTCAGCTCTCCGATGCTTCAGTGCATGCCAATCCAACTTTGGCTAAGAAGCTCAATCGTCGCTACGCAGAGTTAAGTGCGATTGTCTCCGCATACAACTCTGTTCAGTCGTTGCAGGAAGATCTTTCGGCAGCCAAAGAGATGGCTAAAGAAGATGAAGAGTTCGCTCAAGAGATTCCGCACCTTGAGGAGAAACTTCACGAGGCAAATGAAAAACTCAGAAGACTTCTAATCCCTAGAGATCCCGACGATGGTCGTGATGTGATTATGGAAATCAAAGCCGGTGAGGGTGGAGCTGAATCGGCTTTGTTCGCAGCTGATTTACTGCGAATGTATATCCAGTATGCAAATAGCAAGGGTTGGAAAACTGAAATCCTCGATAAGAATGAATCTGATCTTGGTGGATACAAAGACGTTCAGCTTGCCATCAAAGGCAACTCATCTGACCCAGCTGAAGGTGTCTGGGCACACCTGAAATATGAAGGTGGAGTGCATCGAGTGCAGCGTGTGCCGGTGACTGAAACTCAGGGAAGAATCCACACCTCAGCCGCTGGAGTGCTTGTTTTTCCAGAAGTTGATGAGCCAGAAGAAGTTGAGATAAGCCCAAATGAAATCCGCATAGATGTTTTTAGATCTTCAGGTCCTGGTGGGCAATCGGTAAACACCACTGACTCGGCGGTAAGAATTACGCACCTTCCGACTGGAATCGTGGTTTCGATGCAAAATGAAAAATCTCAGTTGCAGAACAGGGAAGCGGCTATGCGTGTCCTTCGTGCGAGATTACTTGCCGCCCAGCAGGAGGCAATAGAAGCAGAGCAGAGTGCCGCGAGAAAGTCTCAGGTTAGAACTGTTGACCGAAGTGAGCGAATTCGAACTTATAACTTCCCTGAAAACAGAATTGCTGATCACCGCACCGGCTATAAGTCATACAACCTGGATCAGGTAATGGACGGGGCGCTCGAACCGGTGGTTCAGTCAGCTATCAGTGCTGATGAAGAGGCGAGACTTGCCGCGCTGGGAGAAGCGAGCTAATGAAAATCGCAGAACTTCTGGAAGAAATAACCGAGAAGTTTGCTGCAGCCGGAATCGAATCGGCAAAAGTCGACGCTGAATTGCTTCTAGCTTTTGTTCTGAAAACTTCCAGAGGGGAATTGCTAACCAAATCAATCACTGGTTCTGAAATCGGAGAGGGGGAGCTTCAAGAGATTTCTCCACTCATCGCTCGCAGGGTTGCAAGAGAGCCGCTTCAGCATCTGACTGGAACAGCCTTTTTTAGACAGCTCGAGCTAAATGTGGGTCCTGGAGTTTTTGTTCCCAGATTTGAAACGGAAACAGTAGTTCAAAAAGCAATTGACTTTTTACGTGAGATGAATCTAAATGCACCAGTGGCGGTTGATCTTGCCACCGGATCTGGAGCTATCGCACTATCTATTGCAACCGAGCTGCCAAATACAAGAGTTTTTGCAATTGAACTAAGTAAAGAAGCTCTTCATTACACGAGACAGAATTTCGCCAAATACTCGCCAAACTCAGTTTTGGTTCAAGGGGATCTTTTTGAAGCCTTCTCCGAATTAGATGGAACAGTAGATCTAGTGATTTCCAACCCACCTTATATTCCAAATGAGATGATTCCGGTTTATCCTGAGGTTCACCTGCATGATCCTCAGCTGGCGCTATACGGCGGGGATGATGGACTTGACATAGTGCGACGAGTTGAGCAGGTTGCCCGTCGTTTACTGCGTGAAGGTGGGAAACTAGTCATTGAGCATGCTGACATGCAAGCCGAAGCCGTTCGAGAACTGTTCGCTCAAAACTTCTGGAGTGATGTGATTACATTTCAGGATCTTGCTGGACGAGACAGAATGGTCAGTGCGACAAGAGAAAGGAGCTGAAAGTGCAGAAGATTTTTGACTGTGCTATTGATACTGAACTCCTGACGGGTTTGCGTCTGGCTAGGGTTGCCCTTGGCAGAACTGAACTTGCGGTTATTCCAACCGATACGGTTTATGGAATTGCCGCGAACGCATTTTCGGCTGCGGCAGTCCAAGCTCTGTTGGATGCCAAGGGCAGGGGAAGGCAATCACCGCCACCAGTTTTAGTGTCGAGTCTGTCTCAAGCGCGAGCGCTGGTTGAATCACTTCCTGATGCTTCAATCAAATTAGCGGAGACTTTTTGGCCTGGTGCTTTAACCATGATTTTCATGGCGCAACCTTCGCTTGACTGGGATTTAGGTGAAACAAGAGGAACAGTTGCAATTCGAGTCCCAGATCACAAAATAGCTCTAGCACTTATCGAAGAAACAGGGCCTCTAGCTGTTTCTTCAGCCAATCTGACCGGCCAGCCTGCTGCAACCACCTGTCAGCAGGCATTTGAATATTTACAAGATTCCGTAGACGTCTTTTTGGATGCAGGTAACTCACCTAAAGGCGAGGCTTCCACGATTCTTGACATGACAAATCTGGTGGATGACTATGACAAGGACGGAAAACTCACTACCAGCGGAAAAGTCCGAATCGTTCGTCGCGGTGCTCTGAGTGAAGCGAAGATTAGATCGGTCATTGGTGATTTGCTAGAGGTCAAGGAAAAATAGGTGAGAGCGTATCTTCTTTTGATGGCGGTTGCCTTTGCAGTGACTTTCCTGGCCACCTTTGCGGTTCGCAAACTTGCCATTAAATATCGCGTTTATCCGAAATCAATCCGAGCTAGAGATGTCCATGCAAAACCGACTCCACGTATCGGCGGCGTTGCCATGTTTTTGGGGTTTATTGTTTCTTTGCTAATCGCAGCACCAATCGGTTGGTTTGATGTGGTTTTCAGCGATCCATTACCAATAATCGCAATTGCGACCGCTGCCTTGGTGATTACTGTGATTGGCTTTCTTGACGATATTTATGATCTTGACTGGACAATCAAACTTGCCGGGCAATTTATTGCGGCTGCAGTTTTGGCTTGGAATGGTGTTCAGATTGTTTCTTTACCCATTTTTGGAATTACCGTCGGTTCCTTCGGGGTGTCATTTGTGGTCACGGTTTTCCTCGCCGTTTTGATTATGAATGCAGTGAATTTCATTGATGGACTCGATGGCTTGGTAGCCGGTGTGGTTCTAATTGGCACTGTGGTGTTCTTTATCTACTCGTACCTGTTGGCTCAGCAGATTTCGCCAACAAACTATTTCAACCTTGCCAGCATGCTTTCAGCCATCGTGATTGGAATGTGCCTAGGATTTTTGCCACATAACTGGCACGTAGCAAAAATATTCATGGGAGATGGGGGAGCACTACTCCTTGGCCTATTAATGAC
>JBJTHM010000101.1:0-19732 GCA_046094465.1 Rhodoluna sp.
ATTGTATGTTGCTTTAACAAGGTGTACGCGGCCGGCGAAAGGAGATAAACGCTCGGCCGCAAGCTTTAGTGCATTCTCATCACGATCTATTCCAACCAAAGTCAGATTTGGGAATCGTTTTAAGAAAGCCTCGCTGTGTCCAGCGAGGCCAAGAGTTCCGTCAACGAGGACAGCACCTTCGGTGGCGAGGACCTCGCCTAAAAGTTCAACGCAACGTTCTAGAAGAACTGGTTGATGAAGTTCTGCAATTTCAGACATTTGTTTGCTTTAGTTCCTAAGTGCTGAACCCCATCCATTTCCTATGTGGCTTCGGGGAAGATAGCCACTAGATAAATAGCTGGAGACCAGCAATTAGCAACTAGTCGAGCTTCACCTCCCCCTCGCTGTAAGCCGCGAAATCTTCTGCACCGGCCGACATCAGCTGGGCGAATTTTTCTGGGTTCCAAATTTCAATGTGCCTTCCGACACCAACGACGACCAAGTCACGACCTAGTTCGGCCCACTCTCTTAGCCCAGAGGCAACCAGCACTCTCCCCTGGTTGTCTGGAAACTGCTCATCGGCGTTACCAAATAAGTGACGTGTTAGATTTCTGTATTCAGGGGTACCCAAAACAGCCTTTTTAGTCAGCGCTTCTGCTCGAGCCTCGTACTCTGCCTTGCTAAGAACGACCACGCAGTTTTCTTGGCCCTTCATTAGGACCACTCCTCCAGCTAGACGATCACGGAATTTTGCAGGAAGAATAAGGCGGAATTTCTCATCCAGTTTGGGATAGCTAGTACCTATAAACACCTGCTGCCCCTTCCTTTGATGAGTACCTGTAAGTTATCTCCACATTACACCACTTTCATCCACTATTTGTCAAATTAAACTTTCAAACACCTATTCTGGCGTGTCTTAGCCAATAAAAGCAAGGTGTTCGTTGGTGGAGGGAAAATTCGGATTTCCTACTGATCAAGGTAAAAAAATACCCCGGAGCTGCTCCGGGGTATTTTTGGGAAGTTACCTAACTCTTGTTATTGCGCTCATCCCACCGTTTTTGAAAGAAATTCTCCCCCTTGGGAGGAGTTTTTGGCTCGTTTTTAGGGGATTTGAGAGCTTTTGTGGACCAGTTTTGGCTCACAAGATAGAGCCCAGTAAGCATAAGGATGAAGGCAATGACGCCCAGCCAGGTGGCTTGGAGATTTGTGGAGTAAATCAGCAGTCCCAGCCCGAAAACCCCTAGCAAAGACCCAGTGACCAATAGTCGAGCATACTGAACCCGGTTCAGCTGTTTTGGCGGTTTTGCCTTTGACGGTTCACCCGTGAGTTGACGCTCTAATTCCTCGAGAACCTGTTTTTCTTTGTCACTTAGACCCAATTTAGACCTCCGCTTAAATGCTATTGGTTTGTGTCCAGTTAGGCTATTCCAGTGTTTACCAAAGATGAGTTTCTAAGCAGAGTTCAAATAGATCTGGACACATTCTGTGACCGCCAGTCAAGAGACTTTGAGACAATCTCCCCTGATTTAGTAACCGTAGTTGATTTCACCAGAAGCCTGCTGCAAGGCGGCAAGCGATTCCGGGCCTTGTTTTGCTACTACTCGTTTTTGAGCGCTCTTTCGGAGCGTAAACCGACAGAAGGCGAACTAGCCGGAATTGTTGGAATAGCCGCTGCCCTAGAAATGTTCCACGCAGCAGCGCTAGTTCACGATGACTTATTAGACCAATCCGATACCAGGCGCGGATCACCAGCCATTCACAAGAGATTTGAAAAACTGCATCAGGAAAAGAGCTGGGCTGGATCAGCCGAAAGATTCGGTGTTGCAGGTTCGGTTTTGGTGGGCGATCTAATGCTTGGTTGGTCAAGTGAAATATTCGGATCAGCCCTGCTTTCATCCACCGATAAAGAAATTGAAGCCGCCTGTAGAGACGAATTCAGTTTGATGCGCGTGGAAGTTATGGCAGGACAGTATTTAGATGTGCTTGAGGAAAACGCTGCTGCTACCAGAACGATTACCGAAGCTGTAGGACGTGCGGAAAAGGTAATACTTTACAAAACTGCAAAATACAGTATCGAAGCACCCTTGAGAATTGGAGCTGCTTTTGCTGGATCGGACCAGTCTGCGCTCGATTTATACAGCAATTTTGGTATCCCACTTGGAATCGCATTTCAACTAAGAGACGATGTCTTGGGTGTCTTTGGTGATCCATCGATCACAGGTAAGCCTGCTGGAGACGATTTGCGTGAGGGTAAAAGAACCGTACTAGTTGCTCTAACTAAGCAGGCTTTAGCAGATAAATCGCCATCAATGGTAACTACATTCGAAGAACTACTTACCAGTAGGGAACTTGATTCTAGCCAAATTGATTTTCTTCAAAAACTGATTACAGATTCCGGTGCTCTAGATAAAACTGAGCGAATGATTCTTGAGTTAGGTGACAGAGCCCTGCAAACTTTAGCAGCTGCCAATCTTGACGAGGTCGGAAAAATAGGGCTAACGGCATTGGCCAAAAAAGTTGTAGATCGCGACTCCTAAAGAGCTAGCGACTGGGCAATTCTTCTAACCTCAGACTTTCGCCCAGCAAGCAAAGATTGCATTGGGGTTATCTTCATGCTCTCTTCGACTGTGTAAAGCCAGTTAATTGCTGATTCGATGGTGAAGCCACTATCTAGCAGGACCAATATTGTTCCTCGAAGTGAGTGCAGTGGTTCACCATCAATAATTATTTCGGCTGGAATCATCAGCTCACCATTGCGTCTTTTTCCAATTAGATGGTGCTCTTCGATGAGCCTTTTTACTTTCCCAATCGAAACACCTAGAGCCGAACTAGCCTCAGCTAGCGATAACCAGTTAGAAACTTGATCCATAGGTTCAGTCACAACTTAACATTGCCACACTAGAGCGTCTTACGTCTAACTAATCCCCCAACATGGCACCATATTCATAGCCTCCAAATCCCAAGGAATCATGTCAGACAGCCAATATCAAGCTAATCTTCCAGCCGCTGACCTAACTGTCCACACCTATCGAAGTGGAGAAAGTTTGCTGGATATCTCAATAATGCACGGGGTTAGCCTCGAGCAGTTATGCCTTGCAAATGGGCTGACTGAGCAGAGCATGCTCTTTCCAGGCCAAAAACTAACTATTCCAGACACCTCAGTAAGCACCTCAGCCTCAGAGCCACCTTCAACCCACGTAGTTTCAGCTGGGGAAACCACAGTTTCTATCGCAAGTCGCTACGGCCTTACGTTGGAGGATCTCCGAAGCTTCAATAACCTAACTTCAGATGCTGTCCTATTTCCCGGAAGAATTTTGAAACTACTAGCGCCAGCTCAAGAGATTTCTGTTGACTCTCCGAAAACACCTAAGCACTGCTTAGTTCATGGCTATCACAAAGTTAAAGCGGGCGATCAGCTGGCAAGAATTGCTGCGTTCCATGGAGTCTCTACCCAAGCTTTGCTAACTGCAAACAACTTGAGTTGGAATTCGGTAGTTTCTCCTGGAACAAAGCTAGTCATACCAATTGCCCACACAGCACTCAACTGTCCTTCACTGGTGCAACTTTCAGAAACAAGTTTTTCAATTGCCAGAGACCTAGTGAACATTGCTACAAAACTAGCTCTAGCAGAGTTTGCGATAGTAGCAGGACTATGCCTGGAGATGCAACGCAGTGGTCTGCTTCCGGAAATGGGCAATCGGCAACTGATGCAGCAACTTGTAGTTGACCTTTCTGAAGTTGAGCTGATGGAAAATATAGGAATTAGGGAAGTTTTGTCCAGAGCTGGATACATAGAGCTCTCAGAAGGTGCATCACTCTGGGAGCCTTCGGCTTGGGCTTGGCTTCATCATATAAGGTCAAATCGTGAGTAATCTGTTGGGCAAGACTCTCGCTGGACGTTACCAGCTGGCTGAAATCATCGCACGTGGCGGTATGGCAACCGTCTATCTTGCTCTAGATGAAAAACTCGATCGCAAGGTAGCGATTAAGGTTATTCACCCTCATCTGTCCGAAGATCCGGTTTTTAGAGATAAGTTTTTCCGAGAAGCTCGAATGCTGGCTAAAGTCAACCATGCAAACTTGGTCAATATCTATGATCAGGGTGATGATCAGGGAACCGCATTTATAGTGCTGGAACTAGTAAATGGAATAACTTTACGAGAAGCTCTTAATGATTTCGGCAAATTGGAATCTGGGCAAATATATCAGGTGTCCAAAGCTGTGCTCTCAGCTCTCGCCCAAGCTCATTCCAATGGGATTGTCCATCGTGATCTAAAACCTGAAAATGTAATTTTGGCGGATGACGGCAGAATCAAAGTAGCAGATTTCGGTTTAGCGAGAGAACTGAGCAGCGTCACTGATACCGGATCGCTTGTGGGCACAGTCGCCTATCTAGCTCCTGAAGTTTTGCGACGAGGGAAAACGGAAACAGCCAGCGATATATATAGTTTTGGCATCATGCTCTTTGAGATGCTCACTGGAAAACAGCCCTATCAGGGCGAAGATGCCATGCAGGTTGCCTACATGCACACCTCGCAGCGCGTCGCATCAGCTCGGAGTATCGAAACTAACGCATCCAAAGACTTGGATGAGTTAATGCTTTGGTGCACTCAACCGCAAAGCACCAGTCGCCCGCAAAACGCTCAAGCCGTGCTGAACTGGTTAGAAGGTAGACCAGAAGAAACTGATCTTTCAAAGACTATAAAACTGCCAGAGAATACTAACTTCACTGAAATAATCTCAGACCCAGTTCTTCAGGAGAAGCCATTCCAATCTACGAAATCAAAGCGTCCTCTTCTTCGCTGGATGGTTATTAGCGCCCTCGCGGTTTTGATTGGGTCTGGAACAGGTTGGTGGTTTGGTTCTGGACCTGGTGCACTAATCGCCATCCCAAACGTTAGTGATAGATCCAAATTGGAAGCTCAGAGTGTCCTAGGGTCTATTACAGAAGAGATAAAAATCCGCGAAGTTTTTAGTAGTGATTTTGCGGAGGGAACAGTTGTCGGGACCGAGCCTGGTGCAGGAGTTCCGGTCGCGCGCAATTCTTCAATCACAATTCTGGTATCAAAGGGCAAAGAACTAATCTCAGTCCCAAACCTAATTGGCAAGGATGTTGTGACAGCAACGGCACAGTTGGTTGGCGCTAGGTTAGCTCTAGGTCAGGTGGGACAGTGGTTCAATTTTGAATATCCAATCGGTACAATCTATGCCTACTCAGCAGGTGATGGCGAAAAAATTCCAGTTGGCTCAAAAGTAGATCTAAAAGTTTCTCTTGGTGCTATTCCCGTAGTTGCTGGTCTTCAGCAACAAATTGCTCAAGCAGCTTTAGAGGCGGCAGGACTGACTATCCGAGTAGTAGATAAACAATTCTCCACAACAGTTGCAAAAGGCGAAGTTATCGCAGTGGTTCCAGATGAGCCAGAAGTCGGAAAAGGTTCGACTGTAAAACTGATTGTCAGTAAAGGCACAGACACGGTGAAGATGCCTAAAGTGACTGGGGAAACTATTTTGGCCGCAAAATCACTGCTCGAATCTCTTGGGCTGAAGGTTGTAATTGACACAAAGTGGTTGACCAAAGATTACGGAATCAAAAGAGTTACTGGAGTATCCGAAAAAGTAGGTGCAACCGTTAAGGTTGGCCAAACAGTGGTGATTAGATCTAGGTAGTCCTAGATTGCGGATAACTCTTCAGCGACTAGGAAAGATAATTCCAAAGACTGGGAGTGATTCAATCGGGGGTCACAAAGTGATTCGTATCTTGATTCCAGGGTCTTCTCATCGATATGTTCTGAACCGCCTAGACACTCCGCAACATCATCTCCGGTTAGCTCAACATGCAAGCCACCGGGATAGGTGCCAAGAGAACGATGCACCTCGAAGAAACCTCTAACCTCATCCAATACATCATCGAATCTTCTAGATTTATAACCATTGGCTGTTGTGATGCCATTTCCGTGCATTGGATCGGTAATCCAAAGTGGATTTGCACCACTTTCTTTTACTGTCTCGACCAGTGCTGGCAGTTTCTCTCTAATTTGGCTGGCACCCATGCGTGTTATAAAAGTTAGTCGACCTGGCTCTCTGGCCGGATCAAGTTTTTCGATTAGCCCCAGGATATCCTGAGCCGAAGTTCCTGGCCCAAGCTTGACTCCGAGTGGGTTTCTAACTCTTGAGAAAAAATCTATGTGAGCGCCATCGAGCTGCCTAGTTCTCTCCCCTATCCAAATAAAATGCCCTGAGGTGTCGTACGGAGTTCCAGTTCTCGAATCAATTCTGGTCATTGGACGTTCATAGTCAAACAGTAGGCCCTCGTGACTTGTATAGAACTCTGTTGTTCGCAATTCACTAAAGTCAGCTCCACAAGCAGCCATAAACTTGATTGCCTTGTCGATATCTCTGGCCATCACTTCGTACTTAGAGTTTGCCGGATTATCAATAAAACCTTTATTCCACTCATGCACTGAACGTAAATCTGCGTAACCACCCATCGTGAAAGCTCTGATTAGGTTCAAGGTGGATGAAGAGGTGTTGTATGCCTGAAGAAGCCTCTTAGGATTTGCTGTTCGACCTTCTACAGTGAAATCGTATGCGTTGACCGCATCTCCACGATACGCAGGAAGGGTTACGCCCTCGCGGGTTTCGAAGTCAGAAGATCTTGGCTTCGCGAATTGCCCAGCCATTCGACCCATTTTGATTACCGGCATTGAAGCACCATAGGTTAGCACTACTGCCATCTGCAAGAGGGTCTTCACTCTTGCTCTGATTCGATCAGCGGTAGCATCTGCGAAGGTTTCAGCGCAATCGCCACCTTGGAGTAAGAACGCTTTGCCGGCAGCAGCTTGAGCTAGGCGATCTTTCAAAATGTCAACTTCGCCGGCAAAAACAAGAGGCGGATACTTCGCTAAGGTCGCCCTGACATTACTCAGCACATATTCATTTGGCCAAGTTGGTTGCTGCGCTGCTGGGAGGTTAGCGTAGTTATCCAAACCCGCAATAACTTGTGGGTCCGCCGCAATATATGGTTCGTTACTGGCCAAAGTTCTCTCTCGCCTACTAGCGACGCTTTTCTTTTAGCGTCGAGGCATAAACATCAATGTATTCTTGCCCGCTTAGTTTCATCAACTCATAGATGATTTCATCCGTAACAGCGCGTAACACTAAACGGTCGCCTTCCATGCCAGAAAATCTCGAGAAATCCAGCGGCTCTCCGACGACAACACCGATTCGCCTAATTCTAGGAAGCCTCCGACCAATCGGCTGAACTTTCTCTGTGTCAATCATGGCAACCGGAAACACGGGAACCTTAGCTTCCAAAACCATGCGAGCGATTCCTGTGCGACCTCGAAACAACCTGCCATCTGGAGATCTTGTTCCTTCAGGGTAGATTCCTAGAAGTTGATCCTGGCCCAATACTTGAAGACCAGTATTCAAGGCAGCTTCAGACGCTTTACCACCACTTCGATCAATCGGTAATTGACCTGTTCCCTTGAAAAACCACCTGCTCAGTGTTCCCTTTATTCCTTTACCAGTGAAATATTCACTTTTGGCAAGAAAAACAACTGGGCGACGCAACATCAAAGGTAAAAATATCGAGTCTGAAAAAGACAGGTGATTACTGGCCAGAATTGCAGCGCCTTCGGTTGGGATTCGCTCTGCACCTCTAACCCAAGGTCTAAAAAGGACTTTCAGAAGTGGTCCCAGAAAAATGTGCTTCAGCAAGAAATACCACATGCCAGTCCTCCTTATCTATTACTCGAGTTGAATTTCAAGTTTATCTTTGCGAAATCAGGTCTCTCGCCAGATCCGCTGCTCCAACAGCACCTGCCTCATTAGCAAGATTTGCAGCAACAATTTTTAGTTCAGGTCGGAAACCAGCGGCTGGAAGATTTTCTCTGAAACTTTCGCGAATCGGAGACAAAATTGTCTCACCCAAAGCACTCACCCCACCACCAATGACGACAATCTCGGGGTCCAAAACCGCTGCTATGGAAGCTAAAGCCTTACCTAAATCAGTTGCAACTTCTTCTACCAAAGCCAAAGTTCCAGGATCTGAATCACGAATAGCCTGATAAACCATGTCCCCGGTCAACGCTTCTGGCTCATCGATTATCCCCCGAAGGTATGCCCCAGCATCTGACCCAGATTTGGCCAGCAATTTAGCTTTTCTCAAGAGGGCAGTTCCCGATGCATATTGCTCAAGGCATCCCAGTTGACCACAACCACATTCCAGACCCCCTGGCTCAAAGCAAATGTGACCCAGTTCAGCCCCGATACCAAAACCACCGCGATAAAGTTTCCCATCGGCAATGATTGCTCCACCGACACCAGTTCCGATAGTGATCATCACCATGTTTTTAGAGTTTTGACCTGCACCGAAGCGAAACTCAGCCCAGCCGGCAGCATTGGCATCGTTTTCAATCACAACCGGCAAATTTAGGGCTTTTTCTAGATTTTCCTTCAGTGGTTCATTTCGCCAACTCAAATTTGGGGCATAAATAACTTCGGCTCGGTTTGCGTCAATAAATCCTGCGGCGGCTACTCCAACGGAGGCAATTTGCCTGCCAACGGACAAGTTGTTCACCATTTCGATCACAGAAGCCAGAATTTGCTCTGAGCTCTGGGCTGGAGTGGGTACTTTCTCCGTGGCTAGAACCTCGTCATGGCTGTCGAGCAGCACACCACTTATTTTGGTGCCACCGATATCAATGCCGACAGTAAACATAAAATTGACCCTCAAAAAGACTAACCTTGCCATTTTACCCCCCTAGTAGAAGGCATTTCCAGCCATTTTTGGCTCTTTAGCCATCCAATCGGTAGAGTTATCAAAAGTCCATCGCAGTACTGACGGGAGAGTATCATGAAGGTTTTCGAAGCACCAAGCATGGTCAAATCTGACCAGAAATCTAACATCACCGACCTACTTATTGAACGAGTAGCAAAAGACCCCAATTTGCCGCTACTGGCAAAACAGACAGCCCCAAGTGTTTGGCTGGACGTAACAGCCTCCGCTTACCTTGAAGAGGTCAAAGCTCTTGCTAAGGGCTTAATTGCATCTGGTATCGAGCCGGGCCAGCGTGTCGGCATCATGAGTAAAACTCGTTACGAATGGGCGCTTTGCGATTTTGCTCTATGGTTTGCAGGCGCGGTTTCTGTTCCGATTTACGAAAGTTCTGCACCAAGCCAAATTGAATGGATTCTTGGAGATTCTGGTTCAATCGCCTGTATTTTTGAAAACCAAGATTTGTTTAATCATTTCAATTCTGTTCGTTCGTCCATCCCGGAAGTAAAAAAGACTTGGCTGATTGAAGGATCAGATTTGAGCGATTTGGTCTCGAAAGGAACTTCAATCTCAAACGAGGTTCTTGAAGCCAGAAGAACTTCGAGCAACATGGATTCACTCGCGACAATTATCTACACCTCTGGAACAACTGGGAAACCTAAGGGTTGTGAATTACTGCATCAGGGATTCGTTGATTTGTGTAGAAATGCGCAAGCTGTTCTACCGGAAGTTGTTTGCCCTGGTGGATCTACCGTTCTATTTCTTCCGATGGCGCACGTTTTTGCCAGGTTCGTTTCGGTGCTTTGTGCAGCCGGTGGTGTCAAAGTAGGTCACCAACCAGATGCGAAGAATGTTGCTCCAGCCATGCAAAGTTTCCACCCAACATTCCTATTGGCTGTGCCTCGAGTATTCGAGAAAGTTTATAACTCAGCTGAGCAGAGAGCTGAATCGGGCGGAAAAGGAAAAATATTCCGTTCTGCTGCAGAAACTGCGGTTGCCTGGTCAGCTGCTCTGGACACCCCCAAGGGTCCATCACTTGGTCTAAATATCAAGCACAAGTTGTTTGACGTTTTGGTTTATAAAAAACTTCGTGCAGCGATGGGGGGACAGGTTAAGTACGCCATCAGTGGTGGTGGTCCCCTAGGAGCAAGACTTGGACACTTCTATAGAGCCATAGGTCTTGTAGTTCTCGAAGGTTATGGGCTAACCGAAACCACTGCCCCAGTAACAATTGGGCGACCAGATAACGTAAAGATTGGCAAAGTTGGTTTTGCTCTGCCTGGTTGCGCGGTAAAGATTGCCGACGACGGCGAGATTTGGCTGAAGGGTTCAAATACCTTGCGCGGTTACTGGAAGAACCCAGATGCAACAAAGTCAACCTTTGAAGGTGAATGGTTTAAATCTGGCGACATCGGCTCTCTTGATGACGACGGCTTCTTGAGTATTACTGGCCGTAAGAAGGAACTGATTATCACCGCTGGCGGTAAAAATGTAGCGCCAACACAGCTTGAAGATCCACTTAGGGCAAACCCGCTGGTCAGCCAAGCAGTGGTGATAGGCGATGCTAAGCCATTTGTGTCTGTTTTGATCTCTCTAGATGAAGAAATGCTTCCTGCGTGGCTGGAAAACAATGGTGTGAAGGAAACTTTGACCTTAGACCAGGCAAGATCCAACCCTGTGGTCTTGGCAGAAATTTCTAAGGCTATTGAGAATGTCAACAAAGACTTTTCTACTGCTGAATCGATTAGAAAGTTCGCGCTACTACCAGAAGACTTGACTGAAAAGAGTGGCCACTTAACTCCTTCTCTGAAGATTAAGCGTTCAGTAGTAACTGAAGATTATGGATACTTGATCGACGACATTTATGCCGACAGTGCCAAGTCAACCTGCCACAACATAGGTGACTACAAGATTTAACGAAGAAACCAGTCTGTTTCGCGCAGTGTTGCCATGGCAATCTTGCGCTCTGTTTGACTGAGTCTGTCTAAGTAAACTAGGCCGTTTAGGTGATCTAGTTCGTGTTGCAGCGCTTGAGCCAGCACTCCTGTGCCACGAATTGTGACTTTAGAACCATCCAATTGATGACCACTTAGTTGTGCTTCCGGATACCGAAGAGTTTGATGCCACAGGCCAGGTAATGAAAGACACCCTTCGTCGACTAGTTCAGGTTCACCAAAAACTTCTAGGTCTTCAGGATTGAGTAAGTAACCAACCTGATTTTCAACGTTATAACTGAAAGCTCTCAGGCTGATTCCAATTTGATTTGCTGCAACGCCAGCTCGACCAGGCACCTTTGTCGTGTCAAGCAAGTCATCGACTAAACCCTGAACTGCTTTATTGAATTCTTTGATTGGATCGCAGACTGTTTTTAAGACCGGATCCCCGTACAGCCGAATTTGTCGAACAGCCATCGGTTACTTGGACTTAGCCAAGCCCTCCACCACTAAAGCTGCTAGCTCACGAGCCGCTTCTCTAGTGTTCTTGTTCAGTTGGTCAAATTTGATTACCGAGCCAGCTGCCAATGCAGGGTCGTAAGGGATTTTTACCACTGCTCGGACACGTGATTTAAAGTGTGCTTCTATTTCATCCAACTTAACCAGATTTGTTGCCTGAGTTGCGGTGTTTAGAGCGACAACAGCTTGTCTTACTAAATCTCCATAACCGTTCGCTTCGAGCCAGGTTAGAGTTTCAGAAGCCAACCTAGCCTCATCAACTGATCCACCAGAAACTATTACCAAACCGTTAGCCCTTTGAAGTGTTGGACGCATCACAGAATGAACTATTCCAGTTCCACAGTCGGTCAAAATCACTGAGTAATAGCGAGCGGCCATGTCTGCAACCACGTTGTAGTCACCTTCATCAAACGCCTCTGAAAGCATAGGGTCGCTGTCAGATGCCAACACATGAAGTCTTGTGGCATCTCTTGAAACCATGGTTGAAAAATCGGTGAAACCATCAATTGCAGCGGCACGATTGACCACATCTCGAACGGTGAAGCGAGTTGACTTACTGACTCGCTCCGCAAGTGTGCCTCGATCTGGGTTGGCATCAATGGCTATTACGCGGTCTTCACGAACGAGTGCCATCGCCATACCCAGAAGCGTGGTAACCGTGGTTTTACCAACCCCACCTTTTCGAGTCAGTACCGGCACAAACTTTGCGCCACCTTCAAGAACCGCACCAATTCGAGCATCTATTGCCTTGCGCTCCCGAACTCTCAAGGAGTCACCAAGATTGATTGCCTTGAAGCTCAGAAAGTAAAGGAACCGACGGAAACCAGATTCTGGTGCTGGTCTGTGCTTAGCCGAAACGTCAATCAATCGATCGGCCGTGAGCATGGCGGCCGGTTCAGGCTGTTCGAAAACATCACCCCTTAGGGAATCTCTCCGTGAATATCCCGCCTGAGCACTAGCCAAAGCTTCAGTCTCTTCGATTCCCCCGCCAGCAACAATTGCCGTTGATTCAGTGACGATTTTTACTGAAGAAGTTGTAGGTGAAAGGTCGACAGTACCGGCATCTAAGACAACCTCTGAAAGGTCGGCCTCACTTGCCTTTTCGCTTCCTCGACGGCGGGAGAATCGCTTTTCTGACACTTCTTGATGAATCCTTCGTCTCTCAGGCTGTGAACCTCAGCCAGATCTTTACTCAGGTAAGTCTATTCGTTAGTTTGCTGCGACTATGAGAATCAGGTCGCCTGATTCCACAGATTGAGTCTTCGAGATTGCCAAACGCTCTACTTTACCCGCCAAATTAGCCGTAATCGTGGCCTCCATCTTCATGGCCTCAATTGTGGCCACGGGCTGTCCAGGCTCAACAGATGCCCCTTCGGCTACCAAAAGCGTAACCACGCCTGCGAAAGGTGCGGCCACTTCAGCGGGATTTTGCAAATTAGCCTTCTCAGCCGACACGGCACTCACAGCAATCTTCCTGTCACGAACCAAGATAGGTCGCAATTGGCCATTCAAAGTTGTCATGACCGTTCTAAAGCCCTTTACGTCAGCCCCAGAAATGGCCTCGAGGCCTATGAATAGCTTCACTCCACGAGAGATCTCTACAACATGTTCTTTACCGGCTTCCAAACCGTATAGGTAATCCAATGTGTCTACTGGGTCAAGGTTGGAATACTGGGCTCTAAACTTTTCAAAATCTTGAGTTGGACCTGCAAACAGCAGTCGGTTTAGAGTTTTTCTTCTCACACTCGCGTCATGCGCTTGTAATGAACTCAAATCCTCTTCGCTTAGTTCGTTATCGGAAAACTTAATGCTCTTACCGGCTAGTACTTTAGTTCTAAACGGCTCAGGCCAGCCACCTGGCAGATCTCCCAGTTCCCCCGCCATAAATCTAATCACTGAGTCGGGGATGTCATACTTCTCTGGATTTTTAGCAAAGTCTTCCGGATCCGCATTGACCGCAACTAGGTGCAGCGCTAAATCTCCGACAACTTTGGAAGATGGTGTAACTTTCGGCGGCCTTCCTAGAATCTGATTTGCGGCTGCATACATATCTTCCACGCGCTCAAACTGGTTGCCAACACCCAAAGAAATAGCCTGCTGCCTGAGATTGCTTAGTTGCCCACCTGGAATTTCGTGTTTATAAACTCGTCCAGTCGGTCCTGGCAAACCAGATTCAAAGGGTGCGTAAACATTTCTAACTGCTTCCCAGTAAGGCTCTAGGGCTGTAATCGAGGCTAGGGAAATTCCTGGGTCTCGGTCAGTGTTCTCTAGAGCTGCGATTAGCGCTGAAGCGGAAGGCTGACTGGTTGTCCCAGCCATAGGTGCAGCAGCAACGTCAACTGCGTCAACACCCGCGTCAATGGCGGCCATTAGGGTAGCAAGTTGACCGCCAGCAGTGTCATGGGTATGGAGGTGGACAGGCAAGTCGAAGTTAGTTCGCAACGCCCCCACTAGCAACCTAGCTGCCCCTGGACGCAATAAACCAGCCATATCCTTTATTGCCAGTATGTGAGCCCCAGCCCGAACCATCTTCTCAGCAAGTCTCAGGTAGTAATCCAAGTTGTAGAGATCTTCTTTGGGGTTAAGCAGATCACCTGTGTAGCAGATTCCTACCTCGGCAATTGTTGAACCGGTTTCAAGCACTGCATCTATTGCTGGGATCATTTGATTGACATCGTTTAGCGCATCAAAGATTCTGAATATGTCGATGCCACTTAGCGCAGCCTCTTGAACAAATGCTCGGGTAACAGTTTGCGGATAGGGTGTGTAACCGACTGTGTTGCGTCCTCTGAGCAACATTTGGATACAGATGTTCGGAATGGCTTTCCGCAGAGAGTCAAGTCTCTCCCAAGGATCTTCTCCAAGAAAACGAAGTGAAACATCGTAGGTAGCTCCACCCCAAGCTTCGATAGATAAGAGTTCTGGGGTGAGCCTTGCCTGATAGGGTGCAATCTGAATTAAATCCCGACTGCGAACTCTGGTCGCCAGCAGGGACTGGTGCGCATCTCGATAGGTGGTGTCAGTTATTGCAATTTTGTTTTCTTTACGAAGTGTTGCTGCGAACTCTTGGGGACCTAATTCAAGTAACTTTTGCCTTGAACCGTCAGGTGCTTTTTGATTTAGATCTACATCAGGCAGTTTTGCACTTGGCGATAGCAAATCGCCTCTGGTTCCATAAGGTTGATTTACCGTTACATCAGCAAGCCAATTAAGTATCTTGGTTCCACGATCTTGTGAGGGGTACGCGTTTAGTAACTGAGGTCTCTCATCAATAAATGATGTTGTAACTTCCCCTTTAGAAAAACTTTCATCGGCAAGCACGCCTTGAAGAAACGCGATGTTGGTTGCGACGCCACGAATTCTAAACTCGGCTAGTGCTCGCTGGGATCGGCTTACAGCAGTCTGGAAGTCACGACCTCGAGCAATCAGTTTCACTAGTAAAGAATCAAAGTGTGGGCTCACTTCACTACCAGTTGCTGCCGTTCCTCCATCGAGCCGAATTCCTGCTCCACCTGGTGAGCGGTAGGTGGCAATCTTTCCAGTGTCTGGCCTGAAGCCAAGGGTTGGGTCTTCTGTAGTGATACGACACTGAATAGCAAAACCGTGACGTTCGATGCTGTCTTGACTGAGACCAAGATCGAGAAGGCTCTCTCCTGCTGCGATACGCATCTGTGACTGCACTAGGTCGACTTCAGTAATTTCCTCTGTGACTGTGTGCTCAACTTGTATTCGAGGATTCATTTCGATGAATACATGCCTGCCCTTGTTTTCACCTTCAGTGTCTACTAGGAATTCGACAGTTCCAGCGTTCACATAGCCAATTTCCTTAGCGAAACTAATCGCATCCCGATACAGTGCTGATCTAAGTTCTTCAGAAATGTTCGGAGCAGGTGCAATCTCAATTACCTTTTGATTCCTGCGTTGCACTGAGCAGTCTCGCTCGAATAGGTGGACAACATTTCCATTTGCATCTGCCAAGATTTGAACTTCAATATGCCTAGGTTTAATTACCGCCTGTTCGAGAAAAACTCTTGGGTCACCAAATGCGCTTTCGGCCTCACGCATTGCTTCCCCTAGTGCAGATTCCAGGGTGTCTGCGGTTTCAACTCGACGCATACCTCGGCCACCACCACCGGCAACAGCTTTCACGAAAAGCGGAAAGCCAATCTTTTGTGCTTCGGTAACTAGTGTTTTGACGTCAGAAGATTGTTGAGAGGATTTAAGAACAGGAACTTTTGCTCTAATGGCAGCTTCTTTTGCGTTGACCTTATTACCAGCTAGTTCCAAGACTGTGGAATCTGGCCCAATGAAAACAAGACCTGAAGCCTTAGCTGCTTCTGCCAAGTCTGGATTCTCGGATAGAAATCCGTAACCTGGGTAGATCGCATCCGCTCCAGATTCTTTCGCAACGCGAATTATTTCAGCTACATCCAGATAAGCCCTAACCGGATGTCCAATTTCACCAATCTGGTAAGCCTCATCGGCTTTCAAACGATGTGAAGAATTTCTGTCTTCGTAGGCAAATACGGCCACGGTCTTGGCCCCAAGCTCATAGGCAGCGCGAAACGCCCTTATGGCTATTTCACCTCGGTTAGCGACCAAGATCTTCTTGAACATTCAACCCTCTAACTTGCCTAGATACTTCTAAATCACACATCGCACTTGAATCCAAAGGTAGCCTAGACACGTGCATGTTTTAAGTGTCAGCGCCCTCAAAGGCGGAGTAGGTAAGACCACGCTAACTCTGGGTCTTGCCTCTGCCGCAATGGCAAAAGGATTGCGGACTTTAGTGGTGGACTTAGATCCGCAATGCAATGCCAGTACTGGTTTAGGTGCAGTTGGAGATCATGAACATTCAGCTGCCGAAGTGCTCAAGAAACCCCGACACAACACTGTGTTGAAAGCAATTGTAGCCGCTACCTGGGCAAAGGGACAGACTGGAAAACTGGATGTCTTACTCGGTCAGTCGAGGCTGACGGAGATAGCTCTCACAAAACCTAGTTTCAAGCAGCTTTGGCATCTAGAACAAGCGCTTGCCAAGATCGAGGGTGACTACGATCTAGTGCTGATTGATACTCCCCCAAGCATCAATACTTTGACCCGAATGGCCTGGGTGGCCAGCGATCGAATACTGCTGGTAACCGAACCAAGTTTCAATTCACTACTAGCTATTGATCAGGCCCTAAAATCCCTCAACGAGCTAAGACGTCAGGTGAACCGCCAGGTGTCGCTATTTGGAATAGTTATAAATCGGCTCAGACCAACTCTTGCAGAGCATCAATTCAGAGTAAATGAACTTGAGGATATCTACGCTGATCTACTTTCCGATGTAATTTTTGAAGAGAAATCTGCTCTAACTCAATCTCAAGGAGCTGGTAGGGCTATCCATTCCTGGCCTGGACAATCAGCGGCAAAGATTGCCGACCAATTCGATGATTTACTCGAAGAAATTCAAGATTCTTTCACCAACGATGATATCCGTCGGCGGGACCTCCCACACAGTAAAAGAACAAGAAACCGGCATGCCAGCCGATCGCATGAGGATAGTCCTAAGAAAACTTCAGGTAGAAGATCTGCCGCAAAACTAAATTCAGTCGCGGAACGAATAGAGATGGTTCAGACACCTCCTGTATCACCAGAATATGCCGAGAAATTCAATGAAACACTTAAGCAGACCATGACTGAGAAACAAATACAAGCTCTGAAAAAGCCGCTTGATGATGAAGATTAAATAGCCTTCTTGCTCAGGCGTTTCAAAGTCAACTCGTCAAGATCTTCAATGTGTGAAGGATCCAACTTAGTTAGCGTGGCTTCGACCTCGCCAAAAACTTTTCCTACGGAAATGCCAAACACACCCTGACCTTGATCAATAAGATCTATGACTTCTCTTTCAGAAGCACAAAGGTAAACCTTAACTCCATCGGAGATTAGGGTGATTTTAGCCAAATCGCTAATCCCAGCTTTCCGAAGTTGAACAATTGCGATTCTTATTTGCTGGAGAGAAACTCCAGCTTCCAGAAATCGCTTTACTAGTTTTAACACAAGGATGTCGCGAAAAGAATATAGTCGCTGTGTTCCTGAACCGGAGGCTCCTCTAACACTTGGCTGAACCAGATTGGTTCTATCCCAGTAATCTAGTTGGCGGTAGGTAATCCCTGCAGCAGAAGCGGCAGAAGTTCCGCGGTAACCAACGTTTGGGTCATGCCAAGGCTGAGCCTCTGCAAAAAGATCATCTTGAAGATAGGCAAAGTCGCTGGCTTTGGTTAGATCAATTCGACCTGTTTCAGTGGTCGGTTCTTTCTCAGCCATATTGCCTCCCTTCAAACATTCAAGTATTTGTTGAACCTTGGTGTAATTGTTGTCCTTAGCGCTGACTAACGCTGGTTAATATTCTTCTTCGGCGTGTCGACTTAGTCAATCTTGTCAATGACGGTTCGAATCAACTCTGCCCTAATTAGAGCAAACTGGGACTCAATCTCAGTGGCATAGGCAGCTGCTCTAGATTTAGCTGATGGATCGCGCTGTTTTTTGACAGAGTTTACAACGCCTTGGATTAGGCCCAGGTCACGGTCAACCGCAGACTTGATTCCTCTGAGGTGGCGAGCAGATATCCCAAATCTCTGAAGGTTCATGAGCGCTCTGGCAATTTCGATGTCACCATACTCGAACTGTTCCTTGGCTATCAATCCATGAGATTGAGCCTCTGCTAGGAGAGTTTCATTGATTCCAGATTCTGCGATCAGTTCAAGTTTTGTAAACTTGCGATTTACGCTGGGCCTGCGTTTTTCAGTTGGGATAGATGGTTGCTTACCTGAATCAAGATCTTCCAGATAACTCTTTATGACTCTAAGCGGCAGAAAATTATCTCTCTGCAGCTCAAGAATTAATTTGATGCGCTCTACCTGGTCATCTGAATATTTGCGATAGCCAGAATCCGTTCGATGGGCAATAAAAAGTCCTTGGTCTTCTAGAAAACGTATTTTCGAAGGAGACAAATCAGGGAAATCTTCTCGAAGAATTTCGATGACTCTGCCAATGTTGTGCTGTTTTCCCGTTGCTAACGGAACTACCTTTGGTGCTTCGTTTGCCATTTTCTAGATGTCCTTACCCGAAGCGTAGAAAGTGAGGTGGAATTTTCCAATCTGCAATTCAGACTGGTTAGCTAGCACTTGGCTCTCCACTAAATTGCCTTCGTAGTAGGTGCCATTGAGTGAACCAAGGTCAGTAACAGTGAACTTGCCGTTAGCACGCCTGATCTCAGCATGACGCCTGGAGACAGTCACATCATCCAAGAAGACATCTGCGTTAGGGTGGCGGCCAACCGAGTTTAGGTCTTCATCCAGCAAAAAGCGTGCACCTTTGTTTGGGCCTCGCCGAACTATCAAAAGTGCATTGCCACTGGGTAATGCATCAACGGCTACCTGTTCTTCAGCGGATAGCTGTTCAAAATCGCTGTTAATTATGTCGTTGGCAAAATTGCGTGTCGATTCGACATCATCCCCATGTGACTTGTCAGGGTTAGGCGTTTCGTTCACTTTTGCTCCTACTCAGGCTTTAAGAATAGCCGAAGTTGAGCGAGCCGATTTTCGAATGTTATAAACCTGAAGTAAATAAATGGCACAGGTCCACCAGTAGAGCCAAATGCCCCAAAACGCAAAAGCCCAGGCAATTGGATAAATCCAAACGGCAAACTCATTTGGCAAAACGGCTGGAAGTAAGAGTAATGGGAAAGCGTAAAGCAAGGCAAAGGTGCCAGCCTTACCGGTGTAGTTAACCGGTAGTGGGCCGTACCCAACTTGAGCCAAAAACGGTAGCGTAAAAAATAAAATCACATCCCGAGCCACAATCACAAAGACCAGCCACCATGGGACCTGAGAGGTGGCGGCAAGGCCAACCAAACTGGCCAATATAAACAGCCGGTCTGCGGCCGGATCTAGCAGCTGCCCCAGCCGAGAGGTTTGATTTAGCTTTCTGGCTAGAAAGCCATCCAACCAGTCGGTAAAACTCGAGAACGCTAGGACAGCAAAAGCAATGAGATTCTGATCGATCAAAATTAGCCAAAGAAAGACAGGCACCAGTAGCAATCGAAGCGCGCTGAGCAGATTCGGCCAGGTAAAGACCCGGTCGGTAATCTGCAGATTCTTTTCGCTCATCTAGTTACTCCTTTTGCGTCGGGCTAGCGGGATTTGAACCCACGACCCCTTGACCCCCAGTCAAGTGCGCTACCAAGCTGCGCTATAGCCCGTTGTTGACTAGTTTAACGCTTGCGTTTTTCTCGAACTCGCATGCTTAGTTCGATTGGTGAGCCTTCGAAGCCGTAGGTTTCCCTGAGCCTGCGAATGATGAATCGGCGATAACCAGCATCGAGAAAACCTGTGGTGAAAAGCACAAACTTAGGTGGTCTAGAGCCTGCCTGAGTGGCAAAGAGGATTCTAGGCTGCTTCCCGCTGCGCACTGGGTGAGGATATTCCATGGCAAGTTCAGATATAAAGGCATTGAGTTTGCCGGTTGGGATTCTGGT
>JBJTHM010000102.1:0-4133 GCA_046094465.1 Rhodoluna sp.
CCTCTTCGTTGTCCTGGCCATCATCAGAGATATCTAAACCAAACGAGTCGAAAAGTTCGCGCTCTTCATCCTCCGGTGAGACAACCTCGACTTTGTAGCCGAGCTCTTCACCTAGAATTTGGAAAGTCTCTTCATCCAATGAAGCAGTAGCAGTTGCCATTTGACCAAGATGAAATAGCACAGTAATCAACTGACCTGCATTTGCATCATTCTTGTCGGCAAAATCCTGAATCGACGCCCCTCGGCGCAGTCTGACAACAGTGTTACCATCACCTCTTGGAACTACTGCTCCACCAAGGCTCGGTGCAGTTCTTTGTTCGAACTCTTCACGCTTAGCACGCTTTGACTTTCTAGCTTTGGAAGCACCCTTCGCACCACCTTTACCAAAAGCACCTGCAGCATTACCACCACGGCCACGCCCTCCAGCACCCGGTCTTCCCGGTGGAGGGAACCCTCCTGGACCTGGCGGGACACTTGCTCCTGGCTTACTAAATCCACCTGGCCTTGCTGCACCAGATCCTGCTGGCCTGGATCCCGGTCTTGAACCAGTTGCTCCACCTGGTCTTGCTCCAGGTGGTCGATTGCCACCCTGGCTAGTTTTACCCATTCCCTGGTTGCTCGCGAAGGGATTATTGCCCGGTCTTGCCATCGGTCGAGGAATTCCCATCCCCTGGGCCGCCGCAAATGGGTTGTTACCTGGTCTCGGAATTCCAGGTGTTGGCGGAGTCGGAGCAGATTTTGGCTCAACTTTTTCCTCTGGCTTAGCCTCTGCTGGCTTCTCTTCTTGCTCAACTTCCTTTGCTTCAGCCTTCTTGGTGGTTTTCGCCTTGGTTACCTTAGGCTCTTCCTCTTTTGGTTTTGCATTAGGGAAGGCTGCACGAAGCTTGTTAGCAACTGGCGGTGCGATTGTCGATGAACCGCTCTTCACATACTCGCCGAGTTCGCTTAATTTGGCTAATGCCTCGGCTGTTTCAATGCCGAGCTCTTTAGCTATGTCGTATACGCGTGGTAGCGCCACTTAATTTCTCCTGTCTGGGTCCTGCCCAGTCAGGGCAGGCTTTATTGCTTTGAGAGTCTCATTTCGAGGTACTCATTAGTTCTCAAACATCTTTTCTGCCTGTTCTTTCAAGTGGTTTAGATCTTGAAGGTTTAGATTAACTCTAAGTGCTCGTGCGAAGGATGAACGCTCAAACGCAGTGTTCAAACAGCTATTTTTGGAATGAATCCAACATCCTCTGCCTGGCAAAGATTTACTCGAATCGATGGTCAAATTAGATTCAAACTTCACGACACGAACTAAATCAGTTCGATTACCCTGTTGGCGGCAGCCAACGCAGGTTCTAACTTGTCCCATTCTAACGCCTAACCTAGGCAAAGAAATAGCCCTAAAAGTGGCTATTCTTCCTCTGCATCATCGGCCATTATGTCAATCTTGGCCCCGGTTAACTTAGAAGCAAGGCGGGAGTTCTGCCCTTCTTTACCAATTGCAAGAGAAAGCTGGTACTCAGGGACCAGAACTCTTACCTTTGGGCGATTTGCATCTGCCTCCGCCACATTTCGCTCATTCACCACAAAGGCTGCTGAAACCTTTGCTGGTGACAGGGCATTTGCTACGAATTGAGCAATATCGTCAGAGTAGTCAACAATGTCGATCTTTTCGTCATTTAGTTCACTTGTCACGGCGCGAACCCGCTGGCCGAGCTCCCCAATACAAGCTCCTTTGGCATTCAGCCCAGGTACCGATGTTCGAACTGCAATTTTGGTTCGCTGACCAGCCTCGCGTGCCACCTGCACTATCTCAACTTGGCGGTTTGCTATTTCTGGCACTTCCAGCTCAAACAGTTTTCGAATCAAACTGGGGTGGGTTCTGGACACATTTATCTGGACTGTTCCGCGCATGTTTTTGTCAACTTTTGTGACGTAGAAGCGCATGCGCTTTCCATGGGTGTATTCCTCCCCAGGCACTTGCTCTTCCGGAGGCAAAATTGCCTCTGCCTCACCGATTTTCACATAGACCATGTTTGGTCGTGGGCCCTGCTGAATTTCTCCAGCAACAATGTCTTCAACTTTTGCCTTGAACTCACCGTAAGAACCTTCGTTCGCAATTCCCCGGATTCTGGCTGCAATAACCTGTTTAGCCGCGTTAGCTGCAATTCGACCAAAGTTCCCCGGAGTTTTCTCAATCTCAGGAACTTTTGTTCCATCGGCATACTCAGAAATAAGTTTCCCTTTGGCGTCACGTTCCTCAGTGTCAGGCACGTAAATGTGAACTTTTCCAGTTTTTTGGTCTAAAACTGCCCTAGCGGTGTCGTTGTTTCCCACGCTTCGTTGATAAGCGGCAACAAGTGCGGCTTCAATAATTTCAACCAGCTCACTAAATGGAATCTCCCGATCTCGCTCAACAAGTCGTAGAGCATTCAAATCGATATCCATGAGACGCCTCCTGGCCGCTAGTCAGTTATACGAGAGGCTAAGCCAACTCGCTTACTGCCAAGTCTACCTTGACTGAGTGCCTCTCGCCAGAGTGTCTATCCCAAATATCGACTTCACCAGAAGCAAGCCCTTTACCGACTATGAGAATTTTCGGGACTCCGAGTAATTCAGCGTCACTGAATTTAACCCCAGGGCTTACTTTAATTCGATCATCAAGGATTACTGACTTACCCGCTTGTTCTAATTCGCTAGCCAAACGCTCGGCCACCTGATAAACCTCTTCTTCTTTCCCTGCTGCGACGACATGCACATCCAAAGGAGCCACTGCCTCAGGCCAGGACAAACCCTTTTCATCATTGTTAGCCTCAGCCAAAACTGCGACAATCCTCGTCACACCTATTCCATAGCTGCCCATTGTCACTGTCACGAGTTTTCCATTTTCATCGAGCACCTTAAGATCAAGCGCCTCAGCATATTTTTTGCCTAGTTGGAAAACGTGACCGATCTCGATACCTCTGGCCAATTCAAGTGGTCCACTTCCATCTGGAGCCGGATCTCCAGCTTTGATTTCTGCAACATCGGCTACGCCGTCGACAGTAAAATCTCTGCCACAGACCAAATCGAAGACGTGTTTGCTGGGGTAGTTTGCTCCCGTAACCCATGTGGTTCCTGAGACAATTCGCGGATCAGCTAGGTAGCGAAGTTTTGTCTGCCCCTTTTCACCTAAGAATTGTTTCCCGTCCTTAATCGGTCCAATGTATCCTCGGTGAAGCTCTGGATGTTTAGAAAAATCTTCTTCGGTGGCAGCCTCAACCTCGTAACCGGCAAATGCTACCTCCGCACGCTTGATATCCAGTTCTCGATCTCCTGGAATAGCAACAACGACCAGACTTCTCTTTTTATGCACATCGGTAAGTGCAAGGACAATATTTTTCAAGGTGTCAGATTTCTGAATGTTCCTTGAAAGTTTTGACACAGAGAACTCAACTATTTTTTCAATCGTTCCTGTGTCCGGTGTTTCGATAACTTCAACTTGTGACACACCGTCGAAACTTTGAGGTTCCGGAGAAGAAATAGTCACGGCCTCAACATTTGCCGCATATCCGCCCTGAGATTTTACGAAGGTATCCTCCCCTATTGGTGAAGGCGCTAAGAACTCTTCGCTCGCCGAACCACCCATTGCACCTGCGTCGGCTTTAACAATCACGTAGTCGATGCCCAACCGCTTGAAAATACGTTCATAGGCATCTCTTTGAGCAAGATATGATTTTTCCAACCCAGCCTGATCAACATCGAAAGAGTAGGCATCTTTCATTACAAATTCACGACCACGAAGCAGTCCAGCCCTTGGTCTGGCTTCGTCTCTGTACTTATTTTGGATTTGGTAAATAGTGAGAGGTAGATCCTTGTAACTGGAGTAAAGATCTTTAACCAAAAGTGTGAACATTTCCTCATGAGTCGGAGCTAAAAGATAGTCGGCTTTCTTACGATCCTGAAGGCGAAAAAGATTGTCTCCGTATTCAGTCCAGCGACCTGTAACCTCAAACGGCTCTCTTGGTAAAAGTGCAGGAAAGAAAACTTCTTGAGCACCTGCTCTAGCCATCTCCTCGCGAACGATTTGTTCCACTTTAGCTTTGACCATGAGACCCAGAGGTAACCAGGTATAAATTCCTGGTGCAGCACGACGAATATAACCAGCT
>JBJTHM010000103.1:0-3148 GCA_046094465.1 Rhodoluna sp.
GAGCAACTGATTGTCTTTCCTGGACTTGGCAATAGCCTGACGTTCCGAATCTGAGAGAGTCTCCCAAAATCGTCGCTTTCGAGCCCTTCGTGAAAATAGCCGTTTGGCTAGAAGGTAAATTTTCATAAACCCGCGCTTAGAACTTGCCACCGATTTGGCTTAGTCGCTCGATGCGCTTATCCAGTGGTGGGTGGGTTGAGAAAAGACGCTCAGCTAGGGATGGCTTTACTGGATCGCTGATATACATATGCGCCATCGACGATGAGGCTCTTCTCATTGGGCGACCATAGTCTTTGAGTTTCTGTAATGCTCCAGCTAGACCTTCAGGGAACCTGGTGATTTCTGCTCCTGAGGCATCGGCTAGATACTCTCTTTGTCTAGAGACAGCAGCGCTAACCAAAGGTCCGATAAGTGCTGCCACAATCCAGGCAACTACTCCTAGGCCAATAAGTATCAGCGCTAACTGCCCGCTGTCTTTGTTTCTAGAGTTACCTGAGTAAAATGCCATTCTGAGAAAGAAATCGGCCAAGATACCAACTGCGCTGACTAGACCAAAGACGATAGTTGAAACCCTGATGTCGTAGTTTTTTACGTGGCTCATCTCGTGGGCCATCACACCTTCAAGTTCGTTATCATCCATGATCGCTAACAGCCCGGTTGTTGCTGCAACCACAGCATGCTTTGGATCTCTACCTGATGCAAAGGCGTTAGGAGCCTCATCTTTGATGATGTATACCTTGGGCATTGGCATACCCTCGGTGATGGCTAGATTTTCAACAATTCGCCAAAGCCTAGGGTTATCTTGCTTGGTTATTTCAACTGCGCCTGAAGCAGCAACTGCGAATGATCCAGCTAGGTAATACTGCAGAAGCGCATAGAAGGCTACGAATCCAATGATTAGAAATGCGGAGGACCCGTAGCCGCTAGCGTAACCAAACCAGGTTGCTAAACCACCAATGAGTAAAACAAACAGAACAACAATAATTACTGTGTTTCGCTTGTTCTTAGCGATAGCTGAATACATCTAAGTTCTAGAACTTCACTTCCGGTGCATTTGAGATAGCAGCAAGATCCGCTACTTCAAAGAATGCGCGCTCGGTAAAGCCAAGACCCTTGGCAAAGAATGAGTTCGGCCAAACCTGGATCTTGGTGTTTAGTTCACGAACGCCACCGTTATAGAAGCGTCTAGCTGCCATGATCTTGTCTTCAGTGTCAGATAGTTCTGACTGAAGACCAAGGAAGTTCTGCGAAGCCTGCAACTGCGGATATGCTTCAGCAACTGCAAAAAGTGATTTCATAGCTGACTGAAGCATGTTCTCAGCCTGAGCTGCTTCTGCTGGATTAGCTAGAGCAGAACCAGAGATGGTGGCAGCTCTCGCCTTAGTGACATTCTCAAACACCTGTGACTCGTGCTTGGCATAGCCTTTGACGGTCTCGATCAGATTTGGGATTAGGTCAGCTCTACGTTTTAGCTGAACTGTGATATCGCTCCAGGCCTCATCAACGCGAACATTTAGACGGACTAGGCCGTTTCGCATGCTGACGAACCAGATGACTAGAAGAACTAGTACTACACCGGCGATGATTAGAAAAGTAGAACCGGTAAAGATAGACAGATCCATTTCACTCCTTGAAAGTTGATGACTTAAGCCTAAGGTTAGAAAGCCTTGCTCGGAGCAAAACTTCAGTAATCTCACAGCGAACTAAATGCTGTGCCCCCAGTGGGACTCGAACCCACACTGGAACGATTTTAAGTCGTCTGCCTCTGCCATTGGGCTATGGGGGCGTTACTTACTCCGCCTTTGGTCTGGAGGCCCAAGCCTCAAAAGCTGCCCTAGGCGTCTTGGTGGCAGCTATTGAAACTATGTCGCGCCTTAGAACTAAGTTGGCTAACCAACCAAGCATGACACGAATCTTGCGCTCCCAGGTTGGCATAGCCAAACCGTGGTAACCACGGTGAGCACACCAGGCCAAGAAGCCCTTCAAAACAATCTTGCCGGATTGGAAGACACCGTTATAAAGTCCAAGTCCAGCTACCGCTCCCATATTCTTGTGGACGTAGTTGTTCACACCTTCACTGCGAATCGAAGCGACGAGGTTCTTAGCTAGGAGCTTGCCCTGACGAACGGCATGCTGAGCGTTAGGAACACAGAATCCACCCACTCCACCACCGGTTAGATCTGGAACTGCAGCGACATCACCTGCGGTCCAAGCACCAACAACTGCTTTCTCTTCCGTGCCAACCTGAAGGGTAGGTAAGGCCATGATTCTGCCGCGCTCATCCATTGGGAGGTCAGTGTTTTTCACATAAGGTGAGGCCATCACACCAGCGGTCCAAACAATTACATCGCTTTCAAACTTCTCACCAGTTGAGAGTTCAACCACTCCGTCAACTGCAGAACTCAGCTGAGTGTTTAGATGCACCTTGGCACCTCTGCGATCTAGATCTTCTAGCACCCACTCACTGGTCTTCTGTGAAACCTCGGGCATGATTCTGCCCATGGCTTCAATTAGGTGGAATTGAGTGTCTTCAAACTTTATTGTTGGGTAGTAGCGAAGAAGGTATGAAGCCAAGTTACGCATCTCTGCAAAAACCTCAATACCGGCAAAACCGCCGCCGACAACCACAAAAGTCAGCAATCTGTCTCTGGCAGGACCAACCGGTAAGTTAGCAGCCTTATCAAAGTTAGAAAGAATTCTGTTGCGAATTTCAATTGCTTCCTCAACAGTTTTTAGACCGATTGCGTTATCAGCAACACCAGGAATTGGGAAGGTTCTTGAAACCGCACCGGCGGTAACAACCACCTGGTCATAGCTAATTGTGGTTTCGCCATTTCCACTCAGTTCAATAGTTGCGCTTTTTTTAGCGTGATTAATCTTGGTCATCTTGCCGATGATGATGTTGGTCTTTTTTAGATGCCTGCGATGAGAAACTACGGTGTGACGAGCTTCAATCGAACCTGCAACAACTTCTGGCAGAAAAGGTTGATAGGTCATGTATGGGAGCGGATCAACCAGGGTAACCTCAGCCTCACCTTCGGTGAGATATTTCTCTAATTTGAAGGCGGTGTAAAAACCTGCGTAACCGCCACCAATAATCAAGATTTTCTGCATGCTAAAGGTTTCCTAAATACGTTTGAATTGAACA
>JBJTHM010000104.1:0-4734 GCA_046094465.1 Rhodoluna sp.
GATATCTCCCTCATGGGAATCAACCAACATGCTTTTGGGGAATTGCACTTTGACTAAAAGATTGTTTTCGAAAACGTAGTCAATCTGAGCCTTGAATTTACCCAAGTTACCAAACTGATCTGACAAAATAACATCCATCCTGAGGACTCCAGAACCTAGGTCCTCAACATACTTGTCAATCACTTTGAATTCACTGCTTGCAAACCAAATCAAGTCTTCATCTTTCGCGTCAGCAAAAGCAAAGGCTGCTTCAAGAGATCTTGGCACTCCAATTGAAACGCGGTCGAATTGCCTAATGTTTTGCTCCTGACCTAGAAGAACTGCGTCATTGACAAAAAAGCCGGTATTTGGCTGGTGAACGTTGATTACTGACCCGACTAGCGAATCCGTTCCGGTAATGGTAACGCCTTTAGTTCTTATCTGATTCTTGGTTTCAGAAAGCGCTCGGCTTAGCGGATCATCAAGTGTCGCTACACAGGAACTAAGGGGAATGCATAGCGCCATTGCCATCATTATTCCCACGTATTTACGCATGTCCCTAACCTACCTAACTCAGGTAACAGATAGGTAACCATTTTAAATCTGTTTTTTATTGGGAATAGCATTTTTAAAAGAGCGCAGATTACGCTCCGACCACACAGGTCATACTTTTAGGGATTTAATTTGAAAATCTGATTCAGGGGGTCGGTGACCAAGTTCTTTAGCAATCAGACCAAACTGCGTCTTGGAACCAGTTTGTGTGACGAGTGTTTTTGCTATACCAGATTTGATAACCGTGCCCATGAGAAGTTCATCACCGATAGCTTTGGAAACTGAAAAAGATTCTCCGGTTAATAGACTCTCATCACATTCAAGTTCTTCCGCGTCCAGCACAGTCATATCAGCTGCAACAATGCTGCCAACTCCGAGAATTACAACATCGCCTGGCACTATATCCAATACATTGATGACTTGATTCACGCCATCCCTAATCACCGTAGCGGAGTGAGCTACCCTAGCGTGCAGATCCGCATTTGCCTTTTCAGCTCTAAATTCTGTGCTGAAAGAAAGACCTACCGAGATCAGAATGATGATGCCAATCTCTATGGCATTACTAAATTCACTTAGCAGGCCGGCGATGCTAGCTGCTGCTATAAGAAGCAGGAGAATTGGGCTACAAAACTGCCGCAAGAGTACTGAGAGCCAGGTAACTGAGCGCGTGCTGACTGAGTTAGAGCCATATTGGGCTAATCTCTGTTTCGCCTCAAGTGTTGTGAGTCCCTGACCGTGAGTAAATTCAGCCATGCTTTCACTCTAGACCTTGAGGCTTTAGTCAGCTCCGGTAAGTAGTTCCAGCACAGCCATGGCAGCATTATGCCCGCCGATACCACTCACCGCACCACCTCTACGGGAGCTCGAGCCACAGAAGAGAACGTGCTCATAACTACTTTCAACACCCCAGCGTCTGGCTGGCGTATCTAGATTTTCCCCATCGGCTACGAAGGGCCAACTTAGCGGTGCGTGGAAGATGTTTCCACCTGGCAGGCCAAGGGTATCTTCCAAGTCCTGAGTTGTTTTTGTTTCAATGCAAAGCTTTCCTTTTGCATCTTTGACGAGAAGATCGCGAATATCCTCTTGAAGCACTGAGTTTATGGACTCAACAACAGCATTTTCTAAAAGAACTCTTATCTCATCTTTATCTCGACCTTGGATCAGAGAATGAGGAGTGTGCAGGGCAAAAGCGGTTAGAGTTTGAGCTCCACTGATTCGTAATCCTTCACCGAGAATACTTGGGTCAGTTATTGAGTGGCAGTAAATCTCTAGAGGCAAAGGTTTCGGTATTTCACCACTTACTGCTTGTTCGTATGCCTCATCCAACTGCGAGAAGTTCTCGTTGATGTGAAACGTTCCACCGAATGCTTTTTCTGAGTCATGATTTGACTTTAGTTTCGGTAAACGTTGCAAGAGCATATTTACCTTAACTTGAGCACCTTCAATATGCTGAGTTGACTTCTTGCCAAACAATTTATCCAGCACAGGTTCCGCGATATTCGCTAAAACATACTTGGCTGCAATTCTCTTTTCATTTCCTGATTCAGAAAAATCAATTTCTAGGTCTTTGGAGATACTGGTAACTGTGCAGTTGGTTCGTAATTCGGCACCAAGAGCTTGCGCTCTGTGGGCCATGGCTTTAGTTACTGCACCCATGCCTCCAACTGGGATTTGCCACTCCCCAGTTTCGTTACCGATGACGTGATACAGAAAACACTTATTGGCATCCAGTTCGGCATCGCAGTTGCTAGCGAAAGTTCCAATTAGGGCGTCAGTCATTACCACTCCGCGCACTAAATCAGATTGGAACAATTTCTCAATAGTTTCACCAATGGGCTGTTGAAAAAACTCTTTCCAAAGTTCTTCTCCGAGAAGCTTTTTCACTTCCGATTCCTCAATAAGTGGCTTTAGTACTGTTGGGAAAAGCGCTTTGGCTATCTCTTCGGTCTTAGAGTAGAAATCTTTCCAAGACGAGTAGTCACTGATTGCGCCTATAGAACTGAAAGATTCCTCGGTTGCTTTGGTATCTTCTTTGTCAATCAGTAATGCATTGTTTGAAAATGGATCTGGGGTGAAAGACCCATATCTTCTTGGTGCAAGTTTGATTTCTAGTTCAAGCTCTTCAATAATCTGTTTGGGTAAAAGGCTAACCAGGTAGGAATAGCGTGAAAGATTAGCATCGATTCCATCAAAGCTCTTTTCGGAGATAGCGGCACCGCCTAAGACGCTAAGTTTTTCTAAGACGACAACCTTTATCCCAGCCTTAGCCAAATAGGCGGCTGCTACCAAACCATTGTGTCCACCACCGATGATTGCAACATCGTAAATCATTGGACAAGTTTAGGGCAGATAACAATTGCAGTTCGAACAGTGGTTCTTTCTGGTTACTAAAACTAGTGTTAAAACATGAAGTCTCTACTGTCGTGTCTATTGGCAGGTCTTACCTTTATTGGTTTTTTGACTCCAGCGCAGGCTGAAGACTATTACTACCCCTGGCCCGAGTTTGATACTTTCGCAAATCACAACCAGTGGGCGTACCGAGCAGTTAGAGCGCCTCAGGCCCACCAACTCGGCGTTACTGGTCAAGGAATCAAGATTGCAATTCTGGATGACGGCCTAGCTAGTACTGATCCAAAACTGCGCGACAAAGTAATCGCATACAAAGACTTTGTCTCAGGTCGTTTTGTTGAGGCTGAGCACGGCACCATGGTTGCCTCCACAATCGCTTCGGATTTCAATGCTGAGGTTGGTATTGGAGGAGTGGCGCCTGGAGTTTCTATAATGGTGGCCAGAGTTTGCCACTATAACGGCTGCGAGCATAACGCCATCAGGCAGGCGGTGGCTTGGGCTGTCGCTTCAGGTGCGGACATAATTTCTGAAAGCTTTACCGGATACACCGATACCTACATGCACGCGATGTATCGTTCAGCGATAGAAAAAGGTGTTGTGGTTGTCACTTCCATGGGTAACTCAGGTTGTCGCCCCTACTACTTTGAGAGGCTGGACTACGGATGCTTAGATGGAAAAATCAGGGAGGACACACAGGGAAGGTATCCGATTGCGGGTTTAATGGCTGTTTCGGCGACCGATCCCGATGATGGAAGAGTCAACACCTCCGGTTGGGGATCTGGTTGGGGGCCAAACAACGACATAGCCGCACCGGGATTTGAAACTTCAGCCTATGATTCGTTTGGCCCATCCAATGGCTTTGGTGGCACCTCAGCTTCAGCTCCTTTAGTGGCCGGTGTCGCAGCACTCATTCTTTCTATTAAGCCTGATCTGACACCTGCGCAAGTTCAGGCGGTGATTCAAGCCAGTGCGAGAAAACCGGTTGAGATTAAACCCAAGGTTTGGGATAGCTGTGCCAAGGATGAACAAACCGGCAAGTGGTCTTGTAATAACATCATCGATTCAACTCTCCCGCAGCAATATTTCACCGGTGCTGGGATTGTTGATGCTGAAGCTGCTGTTCGATTAACCAGAGAAATTGTTTCAGGGACATTGATTCCAGCTTCAGAGTTTACTCAATCTGGAAAAACACTCACTATAACTTGGCCAAACGGGCCAGCAGATCTGTATCTCAATTCGAGATTAGTGGCTAGAGACGTTAGCACTGGATATCAATACCAAGGTTACGAAAATCAAAGCGTCGCTATTCAGATTAGACAAAACAATCGTTCATCCATTCCGACCATAGCGATGATTTCAGATCCGGTTGATGTTGAACAACCAGTGGTGTATCAGCTCTGGTCAAGGAATTCTTCTGATGCTGGTTTAGGTTCAGGGTTGGCGATTGCTTTCGAGGTGGTGCACACCCCAACTCTGCGCGATAACATCTGGAAGAAAGTCTCTCCGTGGGATTTAGAGCATCCTGAGTTTGCAGGGATATTCGAATTTGATGACGGTGAGATAGCTCCTTGCAGAGGATCAAACTCGCCGGAGAATATCTATTTCATCTGCCCATACGTCAAAGAGAAACTAGAGGTTTCCGGCCGTTTTCGACTTATTGGTAAGGACTCTAGACTCAGCCCATATTCTGAAGTCAAGACGGCTTTATTTACTAAGGCAAAACAAGATTTTCCTTTGGAAGTAAGTTACCTGAATTCTGGTCTACCAGTGATCTCATGGCAGTCGCAGCCGGGTGCAAGTAGTTATAAGTATCGTTGGCAAGCCGAGTATCAATACTTCTGTACTACAGAGACC
>JBJTHM010000105.1:0-6091 GCA_046094465.1 Rhodoluna sp.
GTATGCCGCGTAACCAACCGAGCCTATGTAGCCAGAAATCGAACTCATATTAACGATTGCTGGTGCTTCGCCTTTATCTAGTAATTTCTTGAGATGCTTTATTGAAGTCACCATTCCTATGACATTAACTTCAAACATATTCCGCCATTGTTCGAGATCAGCAGAGTCAATCAAGGACAAGTAGTTCCGACCCGCAATATTTACTAGAGCATCTACGTTGCCGTACTGTTGTGAGATAGCAGTTGCGATTGCACTCCAAAGGCTTTCATCGCAGATATCGCCTTCAAAAAAGTGATCACATTCAGCGTTGCCACTCTTGGAATCTATTCCTATGACTACATACCCCTTGGATTTAAACTCCTTGACAGTAGCGCGCCCCATACCGCCAGAAGCGCCCGTTACAACCGCTACTCGACTCATCAATCCCCCTAACTGGAGAGTATCGCTGCTGAGTGCGAATCTAAAGTAATCTCACTTGACTTAAAGTTTGCCTTACCTACAAGTTCTTGTACATCTCTTACCATCAAATCTGCTTCTAGAGGTACTCGTACTTGATGATCACTCGTATTTACCAACACAGTCTTAGATCCACTTGGGATTTGGTAAGAAATTCCAAATACTTCTTCAGGAGTGGAATCCGAATCCCACCAGCGCACCTTGCCGTTTCGATAGGCATCACTTCGCTTAAACTCTGAAATCTTAGGCAATAAGTGCTCTATTCCTACCTCGCCACCTATGAACATCATAAATGGACCAGGTAGGGATCCGAAGATGCAAGTAAGTAGTTGGGTCATCTCCAGTCCAAATTGTTCGCGTCGCCATTTAATTCCCCACGATGGCCACCAAAATGTGTCATGTGAATCAATGTGGTGAGCGGTCATTGCGCCTCGCGGGAGCAATACATCTCTATCGCGCATCCAAATAGCTAACTCTTTACCGTTTCTAATTCCATGGCGAGCGCGCGCTTTTGGCGAAGCAAGAGAAGTTACTAACCACTGTTCGTCATAGTTATAGTTCAAATCCATGGACTTCCGAAGTAAGTGTCCGGAGGGCTCTGTGTACATCAATGCGTCTGGCTTTAGTTCTTTAATTAGTGGTCGGAGCTTTTGGAATAGCCCGACACAAGCAAGCGCAGATGCGTTTGCTCGCCCACTTGCCCATGGAGCCCAATTTGGATAATCATTGTAAGTTGGAGCGTCGAAACGGAATCCATCAATTCCTAATTCACGGACTAAAAAGAGCATCGCTTCAATAAAATACTCTTGCCAAGATGCGCTTCGTGCATCAAATGCCTTTGTGTATACGCCGGTAACGCTTCCCTTCGCATCCCGATAGAACCACTCCGGATGTTCAGCAATCAGAGGTGAAACGGCCGGGCTTCCATCCCGCCAAGAGTCCTCAAAATCAATGATATGTCGCGACCAAGCAATGTAATAGTTTGAAGGATCTTTTACATCGGTGCTAAAGCTGTCGTAGGTCGTTTCATCAATTCGATCTTTGTAAGGACCAGAGCGAACTCCGTCGGCTGCCATTGTTATCGATTCTTTATCCAGAACACCATGGAGCAGAACATCGAGAATGACTTTTATCCCAAGTTTGTGCGCTTCTTCCACCAACCGCTTAATCTCTTTCTTGTCACCATAAGAAGTATCGATATTCCAATAATCATGAACGTTGTAACTTGGATATGGCTGTCTGGGCATAAGTTGGATACAGGAAAAGCCCATCTGCTTTACGCGCTTTAAATCATTTATTAGATCAGTAGCTGTCGGATATGGTCCGTACTTGTTCACTCGGCCGAAAATCGAATATCCGAGTTGGGCCTCAAAAATCATGGTTGGTTTAACCCAATCAGGAGCTTCGCCCGGAGAGGTCACGCCTCTTTGGTCCATCCAGTATTGGAAGACTGGGGGAAACTTCATCCAACTAGGTGCACCAAGATCTATAGAAGCGATAGCAACAGGGAGATTCTGTGCCGCAGATAGGTCACTACAAAACTCTGACTTGATAGTTAATCTGACTTTTTCTTGGGAGAGACCTTGTATCTCTACTTCTGGAATCTCCACATCCCCATCAACCCAGAGGACCATATGACTATCTAAATCTCGTTCACTGATGTGTATCAAGCCACTCGAGCCGCGAAGTCCGCCCATAGGAGAGATTCCAGTTGAATCACTTAGTTCTTGAAGATCAATATTACTTCTAAGGCCATTACCCGGAATGTTTGCAATCCAATTTCCTGAAGGAAAGTCAATATCTAGTTCGGCAACGAGATTTCTTACCACTAATTTCTGATTTCCCAGGAAATTTACTCCGAAGGAAATTGCGGGTCCGTTTCGATTTAATTTATAAGTAAGTTGTGCCGCAGCCGGACCAATCATTACCGGAACAACCCAAGTTACTCCTGCGCTACTTTGTGAGATAAAAGGTTCTCCGGTCGTCTCTACCTTCTCAGACCAAGTGGTACCAAAATATTCAAGCCCACCAACTGGGTTCCTGCGTTCACCACCACCTGTCTCTATCTTTAGCGATGAGGTTACTAGGCACTCAAAATCTTTTTTGTTGGCAGATTGCCTCAATAAACAAGGCAAACCAGTTGAGTTGTCGATTTCAATCGCATGGTTGGACTCGACGTGGGTAAGTCTCACAAAAATCTACCTATCGCGATAATCGGCCAGATAGAGCGCGGTGACCTAGGAGCGAGAGGATGATTACGAGCCCGAAACCAAGCCCCGTGAAGTAACCGTCAAGCCCCACAGCAATGACGCCCGTATTAATGAAGACCACGGTAGTGGCTCCAATAACGAGACCAGCGATGGTTCCCTTTCCGCCCGTAACAGGGGTACCGCCAACGAAGACTGCTGCAAGAACCGGCAACAAATATCCCTCTCCCATAGTGGAGTAATAGGTTGAATTAATAAGAATTGAAATGGTGGAAGTTATAGAGCAACAGATCCCAACTAAAACAAAGCAATACACCTTGACTCTGGAGACATTTACTCCCATTGCTCGCCCAGCTTCTGGATTATCGCCAGCAATATGGACGTGAATTCCAAAACTGTGACGGTTGAATATCAATCCAAGAATCAATGCGATAGCGAGACCCCAAAGCAGCTGAGCTGGAATTGGACCCCACCTTCCAACTACAGCTGCACGAATTGGGGATTCATCAAACTCTGGAAATTGACGCACTTGTCCTTGATTTAGGACTTGAGTTATTCCGGCAAACATGAAATTAACGCCCAATGTAGTTATCAACGAGGAGAAACCTAGCTTTGTTACGAGAAATCCATTAAGTAATCCACAAGCTACGCCCGTGATCAAACTGGCAAGAAATGCCAGCCAGAAATTGAAGTCTGTTGCCTTTAATGTGAGTGAAAAAATTAATCCTGTAAGAGCAAGGATTGAAGGAAATGATAGATCAATCTCGCCTGATACCGTCACAAAAACTAGCGCCAAACCCATAATCATGTAGAGCGGAAGAGAAAGAAATACCGCAGTGAACATACCAATATTCAAGAAAACACTTGGTGCGAAGTAGATGAATACAGACATCATCAATATATAGAAACCCGAAGCGCCTAAGACAGGTTTGAATCTATCGGGAACTACAAACTTCTTTACTGTTGCATTGTCTATAGCCATTAGATTGTTCCTTCTCTTGCGATATCTCGTAACATGTTAATAAATTCATCAGCTTTCATATTGCCTTTGGGTCCATCAAACACAAGTCTTCCTCGATCCAAAATAACGAAGCGATCGGCGACAGCATGTGCATCCCAAGGATTATGGCTAATGAAAATCACAGATCGGCCTTGCTTCTTCAAATCATGAATAAACTCAATAACTTCGGCCTGTTCAGATAGCGCCATTGCTGTGGTTGGCTCATCGAGCATCACAAGACTGCTATCAAAGAGAATCGCGCGAGATATCGCGACACCTTGGCGCTCGCCGCCGGAGAGCTTCAAAACCGGAGAGTTTGGTGTCCAAACCTTTGATGTATAGCCAATCTTTCGCATGAGCGCTTCGGTCTGAGCTATCTGTTCTTTGCGCTTAACAAATCCAAAACGATTAGTTAGTTCCCGCCCCATAAAAACATTTGCATAGATACTCTGTTGTTCGGATAGCGCCCTGTTTTGATGGACCGTTTCGATTCCGAGCCTTCTAGCTTTAGCTGCGCCCCAATTTTTCTGTTCCTCGCCACGAAGAATTATTTTTGCGCCTGGGTCAGCCTTCTCTGTTCCGGAAATAATTTTAGTTAGCGTTGTCTTGCCGGCACAGTTATCGCCAACGAGCGAGACAATCTCGCCTTCATAAAGCTTTAGATTGATATTAGTGAGGGCCTGAACTCGACCAAAAGTCTTCTCAACTCCGACTAACTCTATTAACGGCTTTCTTTCCACTAACGCCTCCAAGAAATTTATGAAAAATTATCCTATTACGCGCTATGGCGGCACCAAACTTGGTTTGGTGCCGCCACCCCTCGCGGTGATCCGCGGTCCGAAGACCGACTACTTTTTAGCGGAAGCCCTTTGGAAGAGCTGCCACTGTCTTGTAGTTATCTACCGTTACAAAGCCTGCGGAAGTATCAACACTTGACGCAGCTAATCCGTATACCTTCTGTAGGCATAGGGAGAAGATTGGTAAATAGCCCTGCTTGAATGGCTCTTGATCAGCAGTCAACTGAACGTGTCCGCTTGCAAATGCAGCGAGCACATCAGCGCCAACGTCAAAGCCGGCAACCTTTACTTGGCCAGGCTTTAGGCCTGCAGCCGTGAAATAGGTTGGAGTTGCACCAAGAAGCGCACCCTCAGAAACAATTAACTTCAATCCTGCACCAGCTGCCTTGATGGCTGCTGTTAAGGATGGAGTCAATAGATTCGGGTTACCAGTTACGTTTTCACCGATTGACTGAAGATTCAACTCAGTTACATCAATGCCCTTCGCGCGAAGTGTCTTGACAACACCATCTTCGCGATCAGAACGTCCCTTAACTCCGAAGGTTCCAACGACAATGGCCTTGTCGCCTCTCTTGAGACCAAAGTCCTTAACGGCACGGTCTGCGAGAGCAGAACCCATCTTGCTTAGGTTCGCACCAACGAATCCTGCATTGAGTTCCTTGATGGATCTCTTAGCTGGAACGTTTGCAAAGTCGACCAGAATTCCAGCAGCCTTTGCGTCTTTCGCTGCGGAGAGAATTGCTGCGTCACCTGGATGGCCCATAAATGAAATGGCATCTGGCTTCTTAACAATTTCCTCTTTGAATTGCTGAACCATTCTTGGGAAGTTCCAGCCAGAGCTGATGATGGTGACATTTGCACCAGTATCTGCAGCTGCTTGACGAGCACCCTTTTCTAGAATGTCAGAGAAACTATCTGCAGTTCCTCCCTTGAAATAACTAATTTTCACACTGGAGCACCATGTTCCTGCCGAGCTTTGACCGGCCGATGAAACTCCGAGCATGAGTGAAGCAACCAGAGCACCTGCTGAAGCGAGTGCTGCGGCTCGACGGGATTTCTTCATGCTTTTCTCCTTAATAAATTTTGGTTATCTGACTTGTCAGATAAGCCAATGTGGTGAGAGAGTCTGCTCCGCGGGAAACTCCTTGTCAATGACTAGGTTGGATGTTTCCAAACTTTAAGAAAGTGAGTTCGAGTGGAGCAGCTAGTGGGTCGCACTATCCTGGTGACGGGAGCGGCGGGCGGAATCGGAAAGTCCGTTACCCATTTGTTACTAAACCTGGGCGCCCGGGTAATCTCAATTGATAAGGCGCCGGCCACTAACGAATTTTCAACTTCTAATTTTCGCCACATCCAGGCAGACCTCGCAAAAAATTTAGATTTAGAACGGATTGCCGAAGAGTCATCGGCTGAGAAACCTGATGCCTTAGTAGCCCTCGCCGGCATTGTTGTTAGTGGAAATCTAACTGATCAGAGCGATGCAGATATTGAAAGCGTAATCCACTTAAACTTAACCTCACAAGTAAATTTATCAAAGCGAATAATCTCCTATTGGATCAAAGAAAAATCCCGGGGGAACATAGTCTTAGTTAGTTCCTGGGTCGATCATGTTCCGTGGCCAGGTATCACTC
>JBJTHM010000106.1:0-4039 GCA_046094465.1 Rhodoluna sp.
ACGGTAAAGAATACATCGCAGCCGGCGGTGGCGGTGGTGGTGGCTCCGCTAACGCACCGCAGGGCTCAACCTCGGGAGTGAACGATGGAAAGATTTCCGTTGGCGCTATAGGTGTAAACGTCTTTGAAGATGGGCAATCAACCTATACCGCTCCAAGGGACCTGAGCTTCACTGGAAGCAAGCTACGTTACGAAGCTTCCAATAACCCTAGTTGCGGTCAAGACATCACACCTGATGTGGTTGGCAAAAAATCCTATACAGTCTCTGCCAATAACAGCATCTGGGGAGATCCTTGCTATGGAGCTGGTAAACGAATTGTTGGAAGCCTCTTTTACGCTCTCGGTTCAATCGGTGGACAGGGGCAGGACTCCAGTTGTGATTTTTTCTGTGATGGTGCTGGTGCCGGTGGCGGCGGCGGTGGCCTAAACGGCGGTGCCGGAGGGGCCCTGTTTCGATCATCTAACCCTGGCGAAGCAGGAGGCGGGGGAGGATCCTCGGGAAGTAACTCGGCAACCGGTGGCGTAGTACTGCAGAGCGAGTACGTCACAAGCGATGCCGATGGATCTATAACAATCAGATATGTTCCAGTCTTCCCACCATCCGAGATCACCATCTTGTCTGATGCAAAAACAAATTCTCGTTCGCATACGCTTCAAGTTTTAGTTAGAGGCAGCAAGGAGTTAGCCGTATCAGAGATTCAACTTACTGGTAGTGCATTAAGCCAAGCAGGTTTCAGAGTTACAGCACTAACTAAGATTCAAGAAAAGGGTCAGACCCGTTACTCCTTTAGAATTACTCAATCTGGGAACCAAAATATTCAGGGAAACCTGTCTGCAACAATTCGTTCAGTGCAATCCAACACTGTTGAACTAGATCAGATTGCACCTGAAGCAACTTTGACACTTCGGCCAAACACTGCTGGTAGCGATGCGAATGTTTATGAACTAAGAACTACGGAACCCGTTACTGGTCTTACTCAATCGAGTTTCACTCCGATTGGAACTTCAACAAACTGTCGAATTGGGTATTTGACTGGAAGCGCGAACATATACTTGGTTTCACTTGAAGGCTGCTCACCAGGAACTTTTGGGTTGAAGCTTAAAACCAACTCTCTAGTCGATGCCACTGGGAATAGGGGGCCGGTTGCAGAGACTCTTTCAGAACTAAATGACAAATCTGCACCACAGGTGAGTGTCAACATCCTTGATGGTGTCCTACCCAAGCAGTTCTTGGAACAACCTGTGACGAGCATCTTTAGCCAAATTGATCCGACCACTCAGGCTGCCTTGGAAGAGATCGGCATTTTTGCGCCGATGGAAAAAGCGCCGACGCTAAATGTCCTAACCAACCTGGCTCAGTTCGGAGCGCAGGATGTTTTCGCCCACCAATCCAGCCAGCAGGTTACAGTTGGTTCCTCGGTGGATCTCGGCATTGAAGTTAGCCCAGAAATGGCGCAGAGCCTAGATGCCGTGGCCTTTCTTCAAACTGGCGATGTTTGGCAGTTCCTTGGACGTAAATCATTCTCTGGAACCTCTTTATCTGGCGATAGCTTCGGCATTGCTAAAGCTGGCACCTTCAAGATTCGTATCGTCCTAGTCGGTAAAGACGTGGTCACTAACATGTCGCTACCTAGCCCACATGGTAAATCGCTTCCAATCCGCATCGCTCAGGCCGTGACGGAGCCAGAGACGCTACTGGGTAATCAACAGGTGGACATCACCCTAACCGCAGTCCCCGGTCCAGATGGCGCACCGGTTGTGGTTAGCCAACTGCAACCACCAATTCCAGATCCTGGAGCAGGAGTCTTGGACCTAACTCTGCCAACAATCAATATCGGTGAACCAGTTGCTAATCCAGCCATCGGTGCAACCGGAGACGACTTAGCTCCACCTGAGCCATTTGACCCACTGGGCTCACCTGAATCGGTTGCCCATGTAGTTAAGACAACAGCAACAACCGTCGCAGTTGTCTCAGCGGTAGCCGCAGCAGCTTCAGCAGCAGCAGGTGCCGCCGCAGGTGCGGCCTCGGCTGGGTCATCTGGAGCAAGCTCGGCTTCAAGTAGTTCGGCTTCAAAACAAGAGGTCAATCAGGAAGACGGTGAAATTTCTAATATTGATGCCAGTGTTGAAAGCTTCACCTCGGCTCATACTGGCTGGGGAGATAAAATCCCAATCTTTAGATTAGGTATCTTTACCTTCCTCGATAGATTCACGCACGATCTAACCGAGCGAACTGCAAAATACACTCCGGTCGGCTCAAAGATTATCAACGACGGAGCTTACCTTCGTGCCCTGCTCGGATCACTGTGGCTGGCTTTCCCAATCGGTGGAGTATTCCTTGCACTTGCTGCCCTGGCTCAGCCAGGAACGGAGCTGATTCCACCGGTTTGGTATCTATTTGTTGCAATTGCGGTCCTTGGGCTATTTGATGCTTTCTCTGGTCTAGTTGCAACACTGGTTTATGTTGTTGGAGTTATCGCAGCCTTTGGCATTAGTTCAGTGTCGGATGTTCGCCTAATTCTGGGCATCATTGTGATGGGCTTTGGACCAGCTCTTATCGCGGTTGCCTTTAGGCAGATACGTAAACACTTTGAAACTGGGTTTAGTTACATCTGGGAGAGATTAGTTGATGTCGCAGTACTAGGTTTCTTCACCTACTGGACTGTGGGTTCATTGGTTTCAACACTTCCAGCTCTTGCTGGTAAGACACTGTCGGCTGCCAACCACGTCCAAGATTTTGCAGTGCTACTGACCCTAGCCATCGTGGTTCGTATTCTTTTGGAAGAACTCACTGCGCGAAGCTTTGCTCAACGTCTGGATAAGATCAACCCAACTGAAGTGCCGGAAACCAGCCAGCTGCAGAAAGTGTTATCTACTCTTTTGCGTCTGGGAGTATTTATTTTTGTCACCGCTGCTTTCATGGGTAACACCTGGCAGGTGTGGGTAGGTTCAATCATCTTTATCCTGCCTAATATCCTGAGTTGGTTTGAAGATCGCCTACCAAATAGCCCTCTGCTATGGAAGCTAATACCAACCGGTCTGCCGGGCTTAGCTTTTAGCCTGATTGTTGCAAGCTACAGCTCGCTTTATATCAGCCAGTGGATTGGTGATTGGCCAGATTTTGCCCAGTGGTCATTCATGCTGCTACCGATACCGATGTTCTTGATCGGCCTAATCGGCCTGTTTGGACGTGAAGGTCAAGACGATGAGGATAGGCCAATCAAAGCGCCACGCTGGCGTTATATCTACCGAATCGGTGGAATTGTGATGCTGGTTGTCACCGCATCGCTGGCTGGCGTTATTTAATCTTGTATTTTTTTAAAAGTGCGGCAACCTGAGCCTGTCGTTTAGCAATAAAGCCAATCGATCTGGCTTGCTCGCTCTTAGCCAGGGTAAATAGTTCAGGAGAGTTCTTATACTGCACCTGAAGCACAGGGTTGACTAACTTAGCCGCAGCTTGCATTTGAGTGCCAAGCTTCATCTTGGTAGCCATCAGGGATACCGCTTTGAGTTGTTTCAAATATTCTGTCCGGCAAGGCTTGTAGTTGATGCAGTCAATGTAGAGTTTGCCACGGTAGGAAGCACGATTGTTCCAGGGGTGAGTGCTCGTTTCAGAAAGTAGCGGTAGATAGAAAGTGTCGCCTAAGACATCTGTCTGACGATTCTCACCGAAAGTTTGGTCAACACCCCAGGGGATGTATGTGAATACTCCTCGAGTATTACTTCTTAGGAAGTAATTATTCTTCAGTGGCCCAGAATAAGAATCCCAGTGACCGAGGAAGTTCTCCACCGCAAAAGCCTTAATCAATGAAGTCCGGTCAATCACTTTCGGTAACTCTTTATACCAGGAAACTGGATCCCAGTCATTGGCATAGTTGATTAGTTCGGTTAGATCAACCTTATTTGGAGTTACCTTCCAACCGTAGTCAACCAGGTATTCACCGGTAGTTGCCGTTCCAGAGTCATTACCTATTTTCAGATCCTTATTAGCAATTCCCTCATAGATGTGCTGAGTAATGTCCTTAAATCGCTTCTGCATG
>JBJTHM010000107.1:0-3054 GCA_046094465.1 Rhodoluna sp.
CTTTAAACCTAATTGTTTTAGACAGTAATTTATGGGTGCCGATGACAACATCGACAAGACCTGTTGCTAGCCCCTCGATGGTTTCCTTATTTTCTTTAGCTGATTGGAATCTAGAGAGCGCTCTGACATTAACCGGGAAGCCGGCATAGCGCTCCAAAAATGTCTCAACATGCTGTCTAACTAAAAGCGTGGTCGGAACTAATACGGCAACCTGCTTGCCATCCTGCACTGCTTTGAAAGCGGCCCTGATGGCAATCTCGGTTTTTCCGTAGCCAACATCTCCGGCAACCAGCCGATCCATCGGAATAGGTTTTTCCATGTCACGTTTGATTTCTTCAACAGTATTTAGTTGATCCGGCGTTTCAGTAAACGGAAAGCTATCTTCCATTTCCCGCTGCCAATCTGAATCCGGTAGGAATGCGTGCCCCTTGGCATTGATCCTCTGGGAGTAGAGCTTGACCAGGTCGATAGCAACCTTACGAACCGCCTTGCGTGCATTTCCTTTGGCTCTGGCCCAGTCAGTTCCACCGAGTTTATTCAAAACTGGCGCTTCCGCGCCAACATACCTGGTTAGGTAATCTAACTGGTCTGTGGGAACATAGAGGACATCTCCTTTGAGCCCCCGCTTTGCTGGCGCGTATTCGATTACCAAATACTCCTTGGTGTATTTATTGGGTCCTATGCCCAATGTTCTCTGCGACATCTCGACAAACCTGCCGATGCCGTGAATTTCGTGGACCACATAGTCTCCGGCTTTGAGTGTGAGTGGGTCGACAGCCTGACCGCGCTTTTGGGCCATTCGAGGTTTCTGAGTCTGTCCAAAGCTCTGCCCCCTGCCAAAGAACTCGCTGTCTGTGATCAGTGTGATTTTGGCCTCAGCAGAAACAAAACCCTTACGAATAGGTGCCTGTATTACATAGACAATGGCTTCTAACTTTTCTGGAATCAGATTGGTTAGTTTTGCTGGAAGCTTGGCATCAGAGAGGATTTCAACGATTCTCTCTTGGCCACCGTGCCCCAGCGCTGAAAGAAAGATAGTCTGCCCCTGAGCCAGTTGATCTTGGATATAGTCAACTGGTTCTGCGTTTAGCGATTTGAAACTGGGCACTTCGAATAAATTTAGGTTCAGTTGATTTTCATCGGAAAGAAAAGCGGTAATGGAATTTAGTGTTCGCTTACCCGCACCTCGAACAAATTCGTCAACAGTTCTAAAGCCTCCAGCGGTTAGATCAATCGGCGCCTTAGCTCCTTCGATTGCCGCATCCCAGGCAGCGTGCAGAAATTCCTTATTGGTTTCAATCAGATTAGTTGCTCTGGCAATTGATTTCTCTGGGCTCAGCAATACCACTTCCGCTGTTTCTGGAAGGTAGTCGGTGATTTGACCCAGTTTTTCAACCAAGACGGGAGCGAGGGATTCCATTCCATCGACTGGAATACCCTGGCCAATTTTGGCAAGCATGGTTCCTAAATTTGGAAACTCATGCTCCATCTCTCTAGCCCTGAGGGCAACTTCTGGCGTGATAATAATCTCTCTTGCTGCATAGAGTCTTAGCCGTTCAGGTCGGTTATCAAGAGAGCGCTGATCGGCCACCGCAAATTCACGCATCTGTTCTAACTCATCACCGAAAAACTCAAGCCGGACCGGATGCCTTGCATCAGTTGGAAAAATATCTAGAATTCCTCCACGGACTGCAAACTCACCGCGTCTGGTGACCATGTCAACTCGCAGGTAAGCAAGCTCAATCAGTTTCAGAGTTAGTTCGGGAAACACATAGTCTTTGCCAACTTCAAAGACAATTGGAGGATATTTATCCAAACCAAGAATCACCGGTTGCAGCACGGCTCTGATTGAGGAAACTACAAAATAGGGTCTGTCCTCTTTTTTGAGTTCCGCTAACCGATGCAGAACAGCCAGGCGCTTACCAACGGTTTCCGCGGATGGGCTAAGCCTCTCGTGCGGGAGTGTTTCCCAAGAAACAAACTCTAGAACCTCGGCTTCGGGAAATGCCAACCGCAGAAACTCAGCTAATTCCTCGGCTTCCTTACCGCTACTTACCACAATCAGATTCTGCTGAGACTTCTTCAATAAATACAGTGCTGCCAGAACCCAGTTGTGTGCTCCAACTGGTGCGACCAGTTCTAGTTTCTTATCTGAAAGTTTTTCTTTGAGGCCCTCAAAAGCCTTAGATTTTACTAACCGTGCGACAAGGCGCGACAACCCCTCAGATCCGTCGTGCACGTTCATGCATCAAGTCTAAGTGTTGACTACTTGGAGTGATACTGGGCCTGAGCGAAATCAAGACCCTGATTGGCTATGGTTTCAACCATATCCGCCGCCAGTTCCAGCAATACTGGCAATTCGGCTTTTTCTGCACTGGAAAAGTTCTGTAGCACAAAATCCGCTGGATCCTGATTTCCGGGTGGACGACCGATACCGAATCTGATTCTAATAAAATCATTGCCGATTGCGGAAATGATGCTTCGTAAACCGTTATGACCTGCATGTCCGCCAGAAAACTTGATTTTCAACTGCTCAAAATCAATATCTAACTCATCATGAATCACAATAAGTTGCTCTGGTTTTAGATCATAAAACTTCATAAGCGCACTCGTTGGTGCTCCAGAGGTGTTCATGTATCCGTTGGATTTAGCCAGAATCAATTTGGTTGACCCCAGCTTGCCCTCGGCGAGATGAGCTGAAGTCTTATGTGATTTAAATCTCTCGCCAAGCCGACTGGCTAGGACATCGAGCACCATCTGGCCAACGTTGTGCCGATTGTGAGAGTAGTCGGGCCCAGGATTACCGAGCCCGACTACTAGAAAAGTGTTGCTGTTCAATTACTCAGCTTTTGGAGCCTCAGCTGCAGCAGCAGGAGCTGCTTCAGCTTCTTCGCTAGCACCGGCACCGGTACCAACAACAGAAGCCACTAGCTCATGAGAGTCTAGATCTAGCTTCACACCAGCAGGAAGTTTAATATCCCCCGCGGTCACGTGGAAGCCAAGGCCTTCCTTGTTAAAGACAACTTCTAGATACTCAGGGATAGCTGTTGCATC
>JBJTHM010000108.1:0-4289 GCA_046094465.1 Rhodoluna sp.
GATATCTACTGGCTAACCGATCAGGAAGTTGAGGATCTGGTCGGCTCGCACGCACCAGTTATGGACGGCCAGGGAATTATTGCAGCGCGGAAGCAAGTTTTTGCAGAGTATGACAAGAAGTCAAAGACTCTTGCCGTCAATGGATTTGGCCTAATTGCTGGGATGCATCAGGAGCTGGTTATTCAAACACCTCTGTCTGGAACGCTATCCGGTAACGGTGTCGCGTCAGGTCTTGTCACAGCCGAAGCCATTGTTGTGACCGAGTTTAATCCGCATTTAGATGTCCGAGGCAAAGTTTTAGTGGTGCATTACATCGATCCGGGTTGGACACTCCTTTTCACCCAGGCAGCGGCAATCATATCTGAGCGCGGCAACGCACTTTCCCACGCGGCAATCATTTCAAGAGAAATTGGAATTCCAGCAATCGTAGGTGCAATTGGTGCAACCACCGAACTGAAAACAGGTGAACTAATTCAGGTCAATGGAACCACGGGAGAGATAACTCGTGTTTGATTTCAAAATGCTCGTTCAAAGAATTGGCTGGCCGGGGCTTGTTACACTGCTGAGTCTTTTTAGTTCAACCCTTGCAGTGTATTTTCTGATAACTACAAACCCAAAAAGCGCTATATTTTTCGCGGCTCTGGCATTTCAACTAGATGTGCTAGATGGCTACTTAGCTAGAGCCTTGGGAAAGTCATCCGAATTCGGCAGGCAGCTGGATTCACTTTCAGATTTAATTAATTATTCGCTGGTTGCAGCACTAACTACCATGATTTACCTCATACCCAACCTTCTGGGGGTTTTCATAGGTTTCCTGATTCTAGGTTTTGGAGCAATTAGGCTGGCACTATTTAACCAAAGTGGCTTTATCGAAAAGGAAGGTTCACTTTCATACCGTGGCCTGATCACCTGCACACTTTCCTTCTCAACACTAATCTTGTTTTTCATCGACAGAGTTGAAGTTGTAAAGACATATGAGTTTCGTGAATTTATCTATGCGGCTGTATTAGCCCTTCTTGCTCTCGGACAGGTATCTAGTATCAGGATGCCTAAAAAGGGCGTGTTTCTGGTTTGGATTCCGCTTTCAATAATTATCGGAATTGGCAGTTTGCTATGGCTGTGAGAGTCACCTTCACTCCCCCAGAACAGCTCGATCTGGTAAAAGAAATTTCTAGGGTTAGCAATCAGCAAAGCGAACTAACTCCAAGAAGCCAAAAGTCACTGGCCCAGGCCGCTCTGAAGGGTAACCTCGCCCAGATCTATGAATCGGAGAAGTTGATTGGCTGGGCCTTAGTGGAACCTCTGACTAAAAATCTTGCCGAAATAGGTTTGGTCTATATCGACCCGAAATTTAGAAGCGCAAGCACTTTCAATCTTCTAATGAAACTGGTTGCCTCGAGGCCTGAACGGATGCTTCTAGCCACCTATGATAAGGATTTGATCAGATACGTTAGAACCGTTTGGAGAGCTAAAGAGATAACTCTCTGGAAGGCAATAACTCTAAGCCGAGGTAAGTTTCTAGGCAAGCGCATGAATTTAGCTAGCCTTAGGGCTATAGGTAGGAAAGTAAAAAGGAGTAAGCCGCTCATAGCGGTTGTGGGGGAAAGAAATTGAATACAGTATTGTTGGCATTCGAATTAGCCGTTGCCTATTTGGCAGTAATAGTTCTGACTGAGTTGCTGCGACGTAAATACAGAGTTTCAGCTGACGCTACCAGGCGTGCTATGCACATCTTCTCCGGTTTTTACACTATTTGGATCTTTCAAATACTCCCAGCAACCGAGTATCTGACTCTGGTGTTGATTTCGCTAGTAGTTGTAGTCCTATCCAAACAGTTCAACCTGCTCACCTCGATCCACGAGGTTAAACGAAAGACCTTTGGCGAAATCTTTCTGCCGCTGGGAACACTAAGCACTTACTTTATTACTCAAGCAAATCCAGACATATTCATCCCAAGTATTTTGGTGCTGACTTTAGCCGATAGTTTTGCGGGCATCGTGAGTGATTGTTACAAAACAACTAAACAGAGCTGGCAGGGATCGTTAGTGTTTTTTGCAACGGCATCGATGGTGCTTCTTGTTACTTCAGCTACCGCAACACTTCTAATCGCCCCAATTGCATTAGTAATCACACTAGTCGAGCGATATTCTCCTCTGGGAACTGACAACATCACAGTTCCAGTATCGGCTACGGTGCTAATTCTTCTTTTTTAGTCTGAGTTTTCGCATCAGAACATCTGTTGAGGCATGGATTGCTAGAGCTAATAGGAGAGCAATCCAGAGGTAGTTCCCCGATGGCCTAATTAGAAGTTGCAGCGCGATTGAATAAGCGATTGTGCCATCAGCGTTATCAAAGAAATTTTGGACTGTTTTGCCAAACCTTCCTGAGACGGTTTGGGCTGGTCCAATCCCTAGCCTGCGCTTCACAAAACTATTTACCAGTTCACCAACCACATAAGCGCTGGTGCAAATCGGACCTAACAGCCAGGGATCAGCCATGTAGATTGGAGCCACCCAACTCTGCGCTGGCGCTAATTGGTGCAAAAGAAGGGTCAGAAAGGTTCCCCCGAGAACATAAATCATGGCACCACGCCAGTTTTTGTTTTCTCCAAAAATCCTGGACTTACCTAAAGATAAGCCAAAATCTATGGGGTGATCAAAGATCTTAAGCCAGTTCCGTTTCAGACAAACTATAAAAAATACGCCAGGAAGCAAGATTGGCAAGATTACAGTTGCTGCCCTTGCCAATTCCAGTGCTAGATCCCCTAGATTCATCAGTAGTCAATCCCCCTAAACCTTTGATTACTCAGCATTAGTAAGAGTCTAGCCAAGGGCTCTGGCAAAAGCTTCTGGAGTATTTCTAGCAACAAATATTCAGGCTTTACCCAGTTTTCGGCGTGTCGCCTCGAGTTCATATGCCAAACTCTTCTTACGCCAACGCTGGATAACGGGACTAAAAGCCCACAGATAAATGGCGAATCAGTAATTTGTTTTATTTCTATGAGTATTTCATTCGAAAGGTAACTTAGTGTCCTCAAAATCAAAAGGCCTTAGGGCTCGTATTTCAATGCTGACTGCCGCACTGGCCGTTTCAGCGCTTTTCCTGACTGGTTGTGCGCCAGCTAAAGAAGCACAGGATTTTGGTGAGTTGAACATTCAACTTTCCTGGATCAAAAATGCGGAATTCTCCGGCGCTTACTTTGCCGTAGAAAACGGCTATTACACCGACGCTGGCTTTAGCAAGGTAAACCTTGTTGCTGGACCAGCAGCAACGGAAGCGGAAGTGCTTTCAGGAAACGCTCTGGTTGGAATTGCTAACCCAATTTCAACTGCACCGGTTATCTTGAACGAAGATGCACCGTTGAAGATTATTGGAACCACCTACCAGAAGAACCCGTTCACCATTCTTTCTCTAAAAGATGGTGCGAACATCAAGACAATCAATGACCTTATCGGCAAAAAGATTGGTGTTCAGGCTGGTCCTAACGAGACTCTGTTTGATGCACTTTTGAAGGCAAACAACATTGATGCATCCAAGGTTACGAAAGTTCCAGTTCAGTATGATCCAGCTCCGCTGGTAAACGGTGAAGTCGACGGTTTCCTTGCATACGTCACCAACGAATCATTCGTGGTTGCAGATCAGGGTTACGAAGTGACTAACCTGCTATTTGCAGATAACGGTCTGCCGTTTGTTACCGAAAGTTTTGTGGTAACTCAAGACTCGATTGACAACAAGCGCGAAGCTCTCAAGGCTTTCTTGAAGGCAACTATCCTCGGCTGGAAAGATGCGATTGCAGATCCTGATGCCGGAGCTGATTTTGCCATCAACAAGTACGGTAAGGATCTAAACCTAAACGCTGACAAGGAGTACTACCAGTCAAAGACTCAGAATGACATTCTGGTCCAAACTGCGGAAACTAAGGCCAACGGTCTATTCACAATCAGCGATGCGATGATTGCTCAAAACCTAGCTACCCTGAAGTCAGCTGGTTACACAATCACCGCAGACAAACTATTTGACATGAGCCTTCTAAAAGAGGTCTACGACGAAAACCCGGATCTAAAGGGCTAAATTCAATTGTCAAGTAACACCGATGCCGCTGCTCAGGGTAATAAGACTCTGGGCAGCGGCATCACCATTTCTTCGCTAACCAAATCATTCAAGATTGGTAAGCAAACCCTAACTGCCATCGACAATGCCTCCCTGCACAGTGATAGGGGCAGTTTCCTTTCCCTTCTTGGCCCATCAGGCTGTGGCAAGTCAACTATCCTTAGAATTCTCGCTGGTTT
>JBJTHM010000109.1:0-3302 GCA_046094465.1 Rhodoluna sp.
TAATTTCACCGTCCCTTTAATGAATTCACTGTTCACAGGTTCGAGGTTGCACCCTATGCTGTCGCTTTATGAACCGTTTACCCAAAAAACGGGGAATTAACCAGGATGGCGAGGATAAATCCTCCATTCTCCGCCAGTAACTCCCTTGATTTAGAGCCTAAACAGGCACTCTTGCGAGGGAGTTTTTGTTTGAGTTGCAGTTGCAAGAGGTGGTCAAGCCGTTTCTTGAAATCAAATGAGGGGATTTTGATGGTCAGAGGTTTCTAGCCAGTCATCAAACGTGGTTTTTCCCACAAAAGTTTCGCCCTTGCCACGCAAATCGCCTGAAGCCATGCCTCTCCCAAAAACGCCCGGAAGCGGAAACTCGAGAACCAACTTTTTCAAGCCGTCGAAAGCGATTTGCCTTCGAGTCAGATCAGCTAAAACTTCATTTCTTGGACCAACCAAATCCGTCGCGCGCGTGAGTGGTCTCCCCTCTGCGATAGTCACAAGATGTCGACCCACTTCTCTCGCGGAAACTGGTCTCATTAGACATTTGGGAAGGAGGGCAATCGGTCCAGGCATAGCTTGGAGTTGTTGGGTAACGAATTCGTGAAATTGGGCGGATCTGGCAATGGTGTACGGGATTGTTCCCTTTTGGACGGTTCGCTCCTGTTCGAGCTTCCCCGCGTAGTAGCCACCGTCAATCTCATCAATGCCAACGATTGATAAAGCCACGTGATGCTTCACCCCCGCCTGCGACTCAGCTCTCAGTAGGTTGTCACTGACAGTTGAAAAGAAATCTCTTGCGGCTCTGGCACTCAGCGTAGTTTTGTTGGTGACGTCGATGACTGCATCCACACCATCAAGAGCCTCCACCAAGCCATGGTCAGAAATTAGGTCAATACCACTTCTTCGGGAAATCGAGACAACTTCGTGTCCTCGGTTTTCGGCGGCAGTGACCACGAACCTGCCCACGAGTCCAGCCCCACCGGCGACAGCAATCTTCATCGAAAACCTCCCTCTCCAGGATAAGACTCGAGAACGGAAGTGATCACTACTGCCTAGTGTATCAGTTGGCTTGCCAGCTAATGGCGCAGAAAGATGGCGTAGAAAGTGATTTGGCGAACCCTAACCCCAGTGTTTAGGCGGGCAACAGGGAGGTAGTTCGAATCCCCCATTCTCCGCAGTGAAAAACCCTCTGAGAGATCAGAGGGTTTTGTCATTTCAAAGGACAATTGACATGAAGACACTGGTGGGGTTTTCCGGATAGTCAGCGAATGCATTCACATAAGAAAACCCTTTTCGCGCGTAAAGTCGGCGAGCCGAGGAGAATGCTTCGTCAGGGCTCGTTTCCAAACTCACCCTTTCAATGCCACCTGCGTGAGCGTATTCGAGTACGTGATTTATCAAGGATTGGCCTATGCCTCTTCCCCTGCTTGAGGATAAGACATGCATAGACTTCAGCTCGGCGTGTTTCGGATCAAGTAACTTCAAGGCGCAAACACCGAGGAGCTGCCCGTTCTCTCTCGCGCCAAAGAGAGTTGTGCCAGGCCGGCGGAGCTTCTCTACATCGAGTGCAAATACATTCTCTGACGGCGTGACTGAGTGACAAAAGTCCAAATGACGCTGAAGAAGGCTCGCTACATCTGCGGTTCGAGGATCCTCGATTTTCAAGTCCATTTCTCAACTATAGTGATTTCTCACGTGCGCCAAGGAAATGAGATCGCGATGTGGCTAAAGAGGGCCAAGGTAACACGATTTTTCTTGATGGCAACATGTCAACTCTTGAGGAGCAGAATCGAAGATTACAGGGCATCATGAGTTCAGATAACACTGCGACGAAGTCAAAGAAACCAAAGAAAGCCTAGCTAACCACTCAGGAAACTGACCTAGACTTCCCTTATGAATCAAGAGTGGGAAAACCGAATTCATTCATTCTGGCAAAGTGCGGATGAAAACGATGTTTCTGCAACTCTGACAGCAATTCAAGATCTAATCGCAGAACTAGAACCTGATGACCCCAGAGGTTTATTTGAGTTAGCTTCGGCTCACGATTTTCTAGGTCTAGAATCAGAGGCTATCCCGCTGTATGAAAAAGCATTGGCCCTTGGTCTAGATGAGTTCAACAGGCAAAAGGCAATCATTCAATTAGCTAGCTCACTAAGAAACGTGGGCAAGCCAGAAGAGGCCATTTTCTGGCTCGAAACTGAACAATTTACTGAACAATTCAAGCTCCCTGCTGAGGCTTTTTTAGCCCTAGCTAAATTTGACGCTGGAATTGAACCAGAAAAAGCAAGTCTGTCATGGCTTGATACTTACCCTACTGATGCGCTTTTTGCCCGTTCAATTAAGTTCTATTTCGAATCCTTACCTTGATGCCCTCAAACTCTGACAAATTGGTTGAACTCAAGATAGCTGGACGCTATCGCATGCTTCCAATCTGGACTACCAAACTCAGCTTTGAGGTTAGACCCGGACAGAAATTCGATGCGAGAGCGTGGAAGTACTGGAAGCCTGTGTTGCTGTTACTAAATCGAGTTGCCAAAGAAGAGAAACTAAAAGTCCACTGGGTGAGAGTTCATTCACATTTTGGGCTAAAAGGTGATGTCCCTCATGCCATGGGCTGGTGGGATCACCAAGTAAAGGCAATCTTCCTTTGCCACTTTGATAAAGAAACTATGTTGCATGAGGTAGCGCACGCTTTATCTAGTGGTTACCACGGTGACCCTTGGGCCAAACAATCAGCCAGACTCTATAAAAAATACTTGCGCGGCAAAGAATATCAGGAAGCAATGATTCAATTGGCTCGGTACCTATCAGGTAGAAGGATATACAAGGCTCTCTATAACGAGAAAGCACCCAAGGCACCGGAAATTCAAAGCATTTGGAAAGGGCTAAAACCTTAGTGCAAATGAGTGACTAGAATTTCCATGAACTAAAGACAAGGGAAAGTTATGAAAATCGGTTATGTGGTGCTTTATGTGAAAGATGCAAAAGCATGTTTAGATTTCTGGACCAGACAGGTTGGCATGGTCGAGAAAAGCCGTAAACAGGCAGGTCCATTCGAGATTGTCAAAGTTGGTTTTACTGATCAAGACTTTAGCTTCGAATTGATTCCGCTTGCATTGATGGAAAACAACCCAGACGGATTAGATTTAGCCACGCCATCAATTGCCTTCCACTCAGAGAATCTGCTTGCAACAAGAGAACAACTAGTAGTAGTGGGAGTGCAGGCAACCGAACTAGGAAACCACTCCGGAGTCGAATCCTTCGCGTTTTCAGATAACGAAGGCCGCTGGTTTGCCGTTACAAGTGGCTAG